>JAEXGX010000082.1 GCA_023450535.1 Pseudomonadota bacterium
TTTTTCACGCAAAACGCAAGCGAGAGCGAGTATCGGCAAGGCCGATCGAGCGTCATGGAGAAGTCGTGGAAGCAATGTTTCGCGGAGCGGAACTGAGGGAAGCGTAGCTTCACGAGGTGAAGTGACGTCGGCCGTGGATACCTGGTGCCTTTTGCCCGTGTGGAACACGGGTTGCCTTTGCGGCAACATGCGTTGCCGCTGGAATTGGGGCAACGCTCTATGTGTAGCGCGGAGGTATCAACACAGTTCGACAACAGAACCTCCCGCTTTCTTCCCCTTGACAATACTCGCCGGGTTGCGGCACTTAGAAAGTTCCCCCTCTTCACGAGAGTGGCGGGCTGTTTTCTGTAGGGTGCTGTTTACAATTTTGTCATTTTTATGTGCGGAGGTTTTTTTCCATGTCCAAACGTTGGATGCAAACCCTGGCCTGCGGGATGGCCGCGCTTTTTGCCGCCGCTCCCGCGTTCGCTGCGGATACGATCAAGCTCGGCGTGGCTGGCGCTCATTCCGGTGAACTGGCTTCCTACGGCACGCCCAGCCTGAACGCCGCCATTCTTGTGGCTGAAGAATTCAATGCCAAGGGCGGCATAATGGGCAAGCAGGTGGAAATTGTGGCGCAGGACGACCAGTGCAAGGCCGAGATCGCCACCGCTGCAGCCACGAAGCTGATTTCCGACGGCGTGGCTGCGGTCATGGGTCATATCTGCTCCGGCCCCTGCAAGGCTACTCTGCCTCTGTACACCAATGCCAAGATGATTTCCATGTCGCCTTCCGCGACCACGCCTTCCCTGACCCAGAGCGGCCAGAACCCCACCTTTTTCCGGACCATTGCCAATGACAATGATTCCGCCGTGGTCGGCGCGAAGTTCATCGTTGAATCCTTGAAACTCGACAAGGTCGCCATTCTGCACGACAACAGCGAGTATGGCCGCGGCTATGCGGAAAAGGCCAAGGAAGAGCTGGAAAAGAGCGGCAAGGCCACGGTGGTCTTGTTTGAAGCCGTGACCCCCGGCGCCACCGATTACTCCTCCGCCGTGCGCAAGGTCGGCCAGGCCAAGGCTGGCGCGCTCATGTGGGGCGGCTACTATCCCGAAGCGGCCAAGATTCTTTCCAACATGTATTCCGCTGGCGTGGAAATTCCCATGGTCGGCCCGGACGGCCTGAAGGACATGGGCTTTGTGCAGTTGGCCGGTGAAGACGCTGAAGGTGTGTACGCCTCCGGCCCCACGGATACCAGCGCCAACCCCCTGAGCATTTACTACGCCCAGAAGCATCAGGAAAAGTTCGGAACCGCCCCCGGCGCGTTCTTTGACAACGGCGTGGCCGCCACCATCGCCCTGCTCAACGCCGTCAACGTGGCTCAGAGCACCGACTCTGACAAGATTATGGCAGCCCTGCGCAGCAGCGAAGTGGATACACCTATCGGGCGCATCAAGTTCGATGAGAAGGGCGACGCCATTGGCGTGGGCATGTCAATCTACAAGATTGAAGGCGGCCAGTACAAGGAAGTGTTTAAGAACTAGAGCAATTTCATTTTGAAATGCTCTGGCGCATTCAGCCAGTGAACGCGCCTGCGGGCCGGTATCTCCCGGCCCGCAGGTTTTGCGCCTCTCCGGGGGTGCTACAACGAGCTTGCGGCATCAACATCCGGGCTTTGCTTGCCTCTTGCGGCGAGGGACTGTACTCTGCCGTGAAGGCAAGCAGTTTTGCCCTTTCCGGGCGGCGGCGCACTTTTCAGCTCCCTGTAAGGCGGACGGGATGGAATTCGATTTTCAATATTTTCTGGGGATTTTCTTCAGCGGTCTGACGCGCGGCAGTATCTACGCGCTCATTGCGCTTGGTTATACCATGGTGTACGGCATCATCGGTCTGATCAACTTTGCGCACGGCGAAATTTACATGCTGGGCGCGTTCACCGCACTGATCGTGGCCGGTATCCTGGGTGGCCTGGGCCTGCCCTGGTGGGGCATTCTGGTGATTGCCTCCCTGGTGGCCATGGTCTGGTGTTCGGCCTACGGCTACACCGTGGAAAAGGTGGCCTACAAGCCCCTGCGCGGAGCGTCCCGACTGGCTCCCCTGATTTCCGCCATTGGTATGTCCACGTTCCTCCAGAATTATGTGCAGCTGGCGCAGACCTCCAACTCTGTCCCCTTCCCTCGCCTCATTCCCCGCCGTTTCGACTTTTTGCAGGATATGGGCAATTTTATGGCTCCCGGGGATTTTATCATGCTGGTGACCAGCCTGCTGATCATGGTGGCCCTGGCGCTGTTCATCCGCTACACCAAAATGGGCAAAGCCATGCGCGCCACGGCTCAGAACCGCAAAATGGCCATGCTGCTTGGCATTGACGCGGATCGCATCATTTCTCTGACCTTCATCGTCGGTTCCGCCCTCGCCGCGCTGGGTGGTACGCTCATCGCCGCCCGCACCGGGCAAGTGGGCTTCTCCATCGGCTTTTTGGCCGGGATGAAGGCCTTTACCGCAGCCGTGCTCGGCGGCATAGGCTCCATTCCGGGCGCCATGCTGGGCGGCCTTGTGCTTGGTCTGGCGGAGGGCTTCACCGCCGGTTACTTCTCCAGCGACTATGAAGATGTGCTGGCCTTTGCGCTGCTTGTGCTCATCCTCATATTCCGGCCTGCCGGTCTGCTCGGCAAGGCCGCGATCCAGAAGGTGTAGCCCCATGAACGTCACTATGAGAATACTGCTCCGCTCCATCATGGTCAGCGCCTGGTTCGTGCTGCTGACTTTCCCCGTGCTCTGCGTCAAGGTGGCTGTGCGCCAAAATACGGTGACCATTTTGTGGGAACGTGCCGTAGGCATGTTTGTCGTCATGATTGGCTGTTCCCTGCTCTGGATGTGGTATTTTCACCGTAAGGAGCACGGCGCGGAATCCGGGCCGTCCGCTTTGGGGCTGGCTTTTACCGCTTTTTCCGAAAAATGGAGCACCCTGACTTCCAATCGCGTCTTTTCTTCCTCCGGCATGGGAGTGTTGCTGGCTGTGGGCATTCTGCTGCCGCTGGTCGGCTCCATGTACCAGACCACCATTTTTGCCAACGCGTTCCTCTATGTCATGCTGGCATTGGGGCTGAACATCGCTGTGGGCATCGCCGGGCAGTTGGTGCTGGGCTATGCCGCGTTCTATGCCATTGGTGCGTATACGTACGGGCTGCTCAACCAGTATTTCGGGCTGGGTTTCTGGGCCTGCCTGCCTGTGGGCGGTCTTATGGCCGCACTGGCCGGGCTGGTACTCGGTTTTCCTGTGCTGCGCCTTCAGGGCGATTATCTGGCTATTGTCACCCTCGGTTTTGGGGAAATCGTGCGCCTGCTGCTTAATAACCTGCGCGATCTCACCGGCGGTTCCCAGGGTGTGGCCAATATCCCCCGCCCGGCGTTCTTCATGGAACTGACTCCCGATCAATCCATGAACTATATGTATTACCTCACATTCGTGGCCATGATCATCACCATCATTGTGGTGGCGAGGCTCAAGAATTCCCGCGTGGGGCTGGCGCTCCAGGCTCTGCGCGATGACGAAATCGCCAGTGAAGCCATGGGCATTGACCTCAGAACCGTTAAGCTCCAGGCTTTTGCCCTCGGCTCCTGCTGGGCGGGTTTTGCCGGGGTGCTGCTGGCCGCGCGCATCAATTTCATCAGTCCGGCCAGTTTTACCTTCATGGATTCGGCAATGGTGCTGTCCATGGTAGTGCTTGGCGGCATGGGGTCCATCAGTGGCGTGGTTGTGGCCGCACTGGTGTTGACCCTGGCACCAGAATACCTGCGCGCGTTCTCCGAGTATCGCATGCTGCTGTTCGGGGCGCTTATGGTATTGATGATGATTTTCCGCCCGCAGGGCCTCATTCCCAGCCGCAAGCGCGTATACAGCCCGGCCGGGGCGGCCTCTGCCGCTGATGGAGGCCGCGCATGAGCCAGTCTGCAATGCACCCCGTACTCAAAGTCGTTTCCCTGGCCCGTAATTTCGGCGGTCTGCGCGCGCTGAACGACGTGGATCTGGATATCCGCGCCGGGGAAATCGTAGCCCTTATCGGCCCCAACGGAGCAGGCAAGACCACGTTTTTCAACTGTGTGACCGGCATCTATGTGCCTACGGAAGGGGAAGTGTTCGCCTGCCGCCCCGGTGTGGAGAAGCCTACCCGGCTCAACGGCATGAAGCCTTTCCGTATTACCGAGATGGGCCTGGCCCGCACCTTCCAGAACATCCGCCTTTTTTCCAGCATGACCGTGCTGGAGAATGTCATGATCGGACGCCACTGCCGGACAAAGGCGGGCATCCTCGGGGCCATTCTGCGTGACGGCAGAACCCGCGCCGAAGAACAGGACAGCGTGGATCGCGCCTACGAACTCTTGAAAGAACTCAATCTGGAGACTCACTGGAAGGAAGAGGCCCGCAACCTGCCCTACGGGGCACAGCGCCGTCTTGAAATCGCCCGCGCGCTGTCTACGGACCCCTTCCTGCTGTTGCTGGACGAACCGGCTGCGGGCATGAACCCGCAGGAAACGCTGGAGCTCAAGGAACTGGTACTGGGACTGCGGGAGAAGTTCAAGCTCTCCGTACTGCTCATTGAACACGACATGGGCATGGTCATGTCCTTGTCCGACCGCATTTTCGTCATGGAATACGGGTCGCGCATTGCCGCCGGGACGCCGGAGGAAATCCGCCACAATCCCGAAGTCATCCGCGCCTATCTTGGGGAGTCTGACAATGCTTGAGCTTCGCGACGTATGCACCTTTTACGGCAACATTCCCGCGCTGCACGGCATCAGCCTCAAGGTGAACGAGGGCGAGATCGTCACATTGATCGGGGCCAACGGGGCGGGAAAAACCACTACTCTGATGACCGTTTGCGGCGGCATCCAGCCCCGCAGCGGCGAGATTCTGTACGAGGGCAAGCCCATCCAGCGCATGCGGCCCAACCAGATCGTGCGCCTGGGCATCAGCCAGGTGCCGGAAGGCCGTTTGATTTTTCCCGAACTGACCGTGCAGGAGAACCTGGATCTCGGCGCATTTTTGCGCAACGACAAGGATGGCATCCGGCGGGATATGGACTATATTTTCTCGCTCTTTCCTATCCTTGCCCAGCGCCGCCGTCAGGCAGGCGGCACGCTTTCCGGCGGGGAGCAGCAGATGCTGGCCATTTCCCGCGCGATCATGGGGCGGCCCCGTCTGTTGCTGCTGGATGAACCCTCTCTCGGCCTCGCGCCGATCATTATCCAGCAGATTTTCAGCATCATCCAGAAAATCAACCATGACGGCACCACCGTGTTTCTGGTGGAGCAGAACGCCAACCAGGCGCTCAAAATCGCCCATCGCGGCTATGTGATGGAAAACGGGCGTGTGGTCATGGAAAACAGCGCTGAAGCCCTGCTTAACGACCAGTCCGTGCGTCGCGCCTATCTCGGCATGTAATTGTTATGGCGTCCTCCATTATGATCATAGACGATGAGGAGGGCATACGCCTCTCGTTGCGCGGTATACTCGAAGACGAGGGATATGTTGTAGAAGAAGCTTCTTCCGCAGAAGAAGGACTGCAAAAGGCCGAGGTTTCTCCTCCCGACATGATCTTTCTCGACATCTGGCTGCCGGGTATGGACGGCCTGGAGGCGCTGGACGTGTTCAAACTTCGGTTTCCGGATCTGCCTGTGATCATGATTTCCGGCCACGGCAATATCGAGACGGCGGTGGACGCGTTGCGGCGCGGGGCGCATGATTTTATCGAGAAGCCCCTTTCATTGGAGAAGATTCTTCTGCTCGTCCAGCATACGCTGGAAATGGGGGAATTGCGCCGGGAAAACAAGGCGTTGCGCGCCGCCATGGATCAGGGAGAAGACGAGATTATCGGGCAGTCTCCGGCCATGACCGAATTCCGGCAGGAGCTGGCGCATGTGGCCCCCACCGAAGCCTGGGTGTTGATCACCGGCGAGAACGGTACAGGCAAGGAACTTGCCGCGCGGGCCGTGCATCGCAACAGCAGACGGGCGGACGCCCCGCTGGTGGCGGTGAATTGCGCGGCCATTCCCGAGGAATTGATCGAAAGTGAACTGTTCGGGCACGAAAAAGGGGCCTTTACCGGAGCGGACAGCTCACGGGCGGGCAAGTTTGAACTGGCGCACAAAGGCACGTTGTTCCTTGACGAAATCGGGGATATGAGCCTCAAGACCCAGGCCAAGATCCTGCGCATTCTTCAGGAACAGAGTTTTGAGCGCGTGGGGGGCATGCATACGCTCAAGGTGGACGTGCGCGTCATCGCCGCGACGAATAAAAACCTTGAGGAGGCTATCGCACGCGGGGAATTCCGGGCTGACCTGTATTATAGGCTGAGAGTGTTTCCACTTCGCCTGCCTCCCCTGCGGGAACGGACGGAGGATATACCCCTGCTGCTGGCCGCGTTCGCCGCGCGCATGAACCGGCGCGGACTTACGCCGCCGCTTTTCTCCGCCACCGCTGTGGAGGCGCTGAAACGCTGGCCCTGGCCCGGCAACGTGCGTGAACTGGCACATCTTGTGGAGCGCTTGAGTATCTTGCATCCCGGCGCTATAGTTGACGCTTCCGGGCTGCCGGCGGAAATGCGAAACCGTATGGCAGAAGATGCGGCAGGAACAGTTGCTTCTGCGCGAGCAGCCGGAAAAGGCGTCTCCCCGTCGCCAGCCTTGGTTGAACCGGAAGGGAAACGAACCGGGCTGGAGCGTCTTCTCGCGCCGGACATGGATTTCAAGAGTGCAAAAGCCCTGTTTGAGACATGGTATCTGGAAAAAAAACTGGAGGAGGCCGGGGGCAATATCACCCGACTGGCCGAACTTGTTGGGCTTGAGCGCAGTTACGTGCATCGTAAGTTGAAGGCCGGACGATCCGGAGAACATAAGAGTCGTTAATGTGCTTTGGCTTGAAATAGGTCAAAGGTCATTAAAAAATGCGGAAATAGTGCTGAGACCGGGTATTCCGGAGAAAAGACCCGTCCGTAAAGAGGCGCGGGCGGATAGGGAAGGCGGGAAAAACTGTGGCGATTAATGAAGCGGCTATCAGGGCCAAACAAAAGCAGTATGAGGACACGGTCATTGATTTTGTAAAGAACCAGAAAGGACACTTTCTGGCCGTGACCGACGATCAGGCCTTTCTTTCCGTATTACGAACCGTATTGACCAAAGACCTGGCGTTGACCGCCCCGGATTTGCTGTGCTGGATTCCTGAGCCGAGTCAGTTGCTTAAGGAATTTCGCAAGGTGGAGGAAAACAGCCCGAATATCGTAGTATTTGTGGAACGTGTGATCCAGGGGCAGGATCTCAGTTTTCTGGTACGCCAGATGAAACTGGCTTACCCCAAGGTGTATATCGTGGTGCTGACCGTGGAAATTGAGCGGGCCCGCGTCATGTATCTGCACGAAGTCGGTGCTGACAACTTCATCACCAAGCCCGTTTCTCCCAATACCATCATCGAAAAGCTGGCGTTTACGCTCAAGCCGCAAAGCAAGCTCGGTCAGGTGCTGGATCTGGCCAAAGGGCTGTTGAGCCAGGGAAACGCGCAGAAAGCCAAGGAAGTGGCGCGGCAGGTGCTGGAACTCAAGCCGGGTAGTGCTGCTGGCTACATTGTGCTGGGCGACGCGGAAAAAGCTATGGGTAATATGGAGGCAGCGAAAGAAGCCTATGTTGCGGCCAGCGATAATGCCGACCTCTATCTCGAACCCCTGCACAAACTGGCGGAACTGGCTCAGGCGACTGGTGACATCGATGGCAGTTATGAATACCTTGAAAAACTGGATCGACTGTCGCCCTTCAATCCGGATCGCAAATTAAGCATGGGCGAGCTGTTGCTGAAAAAGGGAGATTTGGCCAAGGCTGAGGAAATGTTCAATGCCGCCGTATCTCAGGTGATCAAGGAGGCCATGAATCACATCGGCAACGTGACGGAACGCATTGCCGCAGCCTATGGCGAGAAGAACCCCGAACAGGCGGTCATGTTCCTGCGCAAGGCGCTGGATGCCAAGGGCAAATACTTGTCCCGCGACGATGTGAAGTTGTTCAACAAGCTTGGCATTGCGCTGCGCCAGCAGGGTAAATGGGAAGAGGCCGTGGAGGAATACCGCAAGGCGTTGCACGTGGCTCCTCGTGACGAGAACCTCTATTATAATATGGGAATGGCGTACGCCGAAGGGCGGCAGTATCGTAATGCCCGCCTGAGCATGGCGGAAGCTCTGAAAATAAACCCGAACATTGTCCGCATCTCGGCGGGCATCGCGTATAATATCGGTTTCGTGTTCATGCAGTCAGATGCACGGGATCAGGCTCGGCGCTGTTTTGAAACCGCATTGGAACTCAACCCCGGCATGGAGCAGGCACAACGCGCACTGCTCAAGCTGGGTCTTTGACGGGACATTTCATGGCTGACAAACACAAAGCCATCAAGACTATTGCGGAGATCAACGCGCGTATCCGGCAGGGCAAGGCTGTGGTGCTCACGGCGGAAGCCATGACCAAGGCGGTGCGCGACATGGGGCCGGAACTTGCGGCCAGAGAAGTGGACGTAGTGACCACGGGCACCTTTTCCCCCATGTGTTCTTCCGGCTTGTTCTTCAATTTCGGCCAGCCCGAGCCTCCGGTTATCCGGGCATCGCGTATCTGGCTCAACGATGTGCCCTGTGCGGGCGGCATTGCCGCTGTAGACGGCTTTATCGGAGCGACCGAGCCGGCCGAGGATGATCCGCTGAACAAGGTGCATCCTGGTCGGTTCAAATACGGCGGCGGGCATGTGATCGAGGATCTCGCCTCGGGGCGCACCGTACACCTCCGGGCCGAGAGCTACGGCACGGATTGCTATCCGCGCCGAACTCTTGAGCGGGATGTGACCCTGGCTGACTTGCCCTGGGCGCAGCTCGTCAACCCGCGCAATTGCTACCAGAACTATAACGTGGCGGTGAACGCGGGGAAAAAGCTCATCTATACATACATGGGGCCGCTCAAGCCCGGTATGCGCAATGCCAACTACGCCACGGCGGGCTGTCTTTCTCCTCTGCTCAATGATCCGTATTTGCGCACCATAGGTCTGGGTACGCGCATCTTCCTTGGCGGCGGCGTGGGTTATGTCATCGGCGCGGGAAGCCAGCATGTGGTCGAACCGAAGCGCGCGCCCAACGGCATCCCCCTTGCCGGTTCCGGCACGCTCATGCTCAAAGGCGATCTCAGGGGCATGGACGGGCGTTATCTGCGCGGACATTCCTTCCTGGGCTATGGCTGCACTCTTGCCGTGGGAGTCGGCATTCCCATTCCCGTGCTTGACGCGGAAATAGCGGCATTCACCGGAGTGGCGGACGCGGATATTTTGTTGCCCGTCAAGGATTACGGCCTTGACTACCCCAACGGGGTCAGCCGCATAATCAAACACGTCAGTTATGAAGAACTGCGCTCCGGGCAAATCGAGATTGAAGGGCAGCGGGTGGAAACCTCGCCTCTGACCTCGTACACGATGTCCCGCGAGGTGGCGGAAAAGCTCAAGAGCTGGATTGAGGCAGGAGAGTTTCTGTTGAGCGAGCCGGTAGAGGCCATTCCTTCGCGCTAGAGCAAGTTTACTTTAAAATTGCTCTCGGAATCGAGGACAACGATACTCCGCCGCGAAGCCATCAATATCCGGCAGTAGCCGCAATTCACTTGCGGCGTTGCCACCCGGCGGGCGACCTGCAGGGCTACAGGCACGGCCCTGTGGGCCAGAACATCGCGTCCCGGTTAATATTAAACAGCTCTAAAAACCGCATGAAAGGGGCCGCCGGAATCCGGCGGCCCCTTTCATGCGGTTCTGTCTTGATATCTTCCTGCGGCACGGCGCTAATTATCAGCTAAGTTTTGCATTTTAGCATGGTTGCATCTTTATTTTAAGGAGAACAGCCATGCGTTCATATGATGGAGGCAACTCTTTCCGCTACCCGTGGAGAGTGCATGTTTTTATGCTCCTCCCCCTGACTGCGGCGTTCCTGTTCACAGCGTTTGCATTCGGATGGTGGGGGGAGCCTGTCCGGCTTACCTTTGCCGCGCTCAGAACAAAATATCCGTTCGTCACCTTTGCACTGGACTTCGTTACTGATTTCGGGAATCCGTTGCTCTACTGTGGATATGCCGTCCTGCTGGCGCGGGCCGTGTGCGCCTTTGATATCGGGAGGCTCTGGGATATCGCGTGTTTTGCGGCAATCAGCCTGCTGGCGCTGTGCGTTGTCCTGCAAATCGTCAAATACGGACTAGGCATCCCGCGTCCCGGCTTTCTCTGGCCTCCTCAGCCTTGGACATCTCACAACTATACTTCGTTTCCCTCCGGCCATACGGCAAACATCATTGTTTCTGCCATTCCCTTGGCGATCTGGATACGTGACATCCGGCTCAGGCTGCTCCTTTCCCTGCTTGTGGCCTGCATGGGGATATCCCGGATCTGGCTGGGCGTTCATCATCCTGTGGATATCGCGGGGAGCATTGTCTTCGGGAGTCTTGCGGCCTGGTGCGTCATGCGTTGCGCCGCCTGTCCCATTTTCCGGAGACTATATCCAGCCGAAGGCAATAAGGTGGGGGATGCCAGATGACATTCCCTCGCCGTCTCCAGAATCTGTGGAAAAACGGAGTTTCCGTGCCGCTGCTTTCTCTGGCTGCGTCCGCGTACCTCGTTTTATTCGCCAATGACGCATTCTGGAAAGCCGTTGCGGAGGCCGTGCCTTTTTCCGGTTCTTCCGCGTTTTTTTATCTGAGCCTTTTTGTGATCATGAGTGGTGCGTACGCTCTGGCATTCAATATCATAACGGTGCGTTTCATCGGCAGGGGGCTGATGATCTTCCTGCTCGTGATCGCCGCCGCCGCGTCATACTTCATGGATACGTTCGGGGTGCATATCGATCGCTCCATGCTTGTCAACGTCATGCTGACGGACAGACGTGAAGCGGCGGATTTTTTCACCCTGGCTCTGCTCGGCCATATGCTGGTCTTTGCGCTGCTTCCGGCTCTGACGGCTGCGCTGATACCGCTCAGAAGACTCCCTCTGAAAAGGGAAATTCTCCGTCGCCTGTTGTTCTGTCTGGGCTGCCTGCTGTTCGCCGCGCTTTCCTTTGGGGCACAATATAAGGAAATAATTTCCTTTTTTCGTAATCACGGGGATATCAGGAGCCTGCTCAATCCGGCCGGCCCTCTGAATGCGAGCGTATCTCTTGCCCGGAAACAATGGGGGGAGAGAAACATCGTACTCCAGCCCATTGGAACAGACGCCAGACTCAAGCCTCACGGCGGCAAGCCGTGTCTGGTTGTGCTGGTTGTCGGCGAAACGGCGCGGGCCATGAATTTCAGCCTGAATGGCTATGGACGCGAAACCAATCCCGAACTGCAGAAGCTGGGGGTGATCAATTTTCCGGAGTTTGCGTCATGCGGAACCTCGACGGCGGTTTCTCTCCCCTGCATGTTTTCCATGTTCCCCCGCTCGGAATATACGGAGCGCAAAGGCAGGGAATATGAAAATCTGACGGATGTCGTGAGCCGGGCCGGAGTGAAGGTGATCTGGCGCGGCAATGATTCCGGCGGGAGCAAGAACGTGGCGGATCGCGTGGGGGAAGAAAGACTCTATGACGCCTTTGTCGAAGGCATGTGTAACGAGGGCGGCTGCTATGACTCCATTCTGCTGAAAGACCTTGACGAGCGCCTGGCCGAAGCAGAGCCGGGACGGGATATTTTTCTGGTTTTGCATCAGAAGGGCAGTCACGGGCCTTCCTATTATCTGCGCTATCCGCCGGAATTCACGAAGTTCGTTCCGGAGTGTCGGTCTTCCGAACTGCGCCAATGTACTCAGGAAGAAATCGTCAATACTTACGACAATACCATCCTGTATACGGACTTTATTTTGGGAAGCGTGGCAGACAAGCTCAAGGAGTACAGCGGACGCTATGATGCCGCCATGCTCTATGTTTCGGATCACGGCGAATCCCTTGGCGAGTACGGCTTGTATCTGCACGGCATTCCGTACATGATTGCGCCGGATGAGCAGACGCATGTGCCGATGGTGATGTGGTTTGACGAAAATTCCGTCCAGGGCTTCGGGATCAGGACCGAAAAGCTCAGGGAAATCGCCGGGCGGAGCTATTCCCACGACAACCTCTTTCACTCCGTTCTTGGACTGCTGGGCGTGGAAACTTCCGTATACGAAAAGTCTCTGGATATTTTTGCGCAGTGCCGTTCGCGGTAAGGCATTGCATGGCCAGAAAAGCGGGTTATTTTTCAGGTGTTCACCGGGCCGGAACAGGGAAAAAGGGGCGGAGGCCGTGAGGATACTTCTGGTGGAAGACGACATGATGATCGGGGAGGCCGTGCGTGAGGCTCTGCGGGAAGCCGCGTATGCTGTGGACTGGGTTCAGGACGGGGAAAAAGCTCTGGTGGGAGTTGACGTGCAGCCCTACGATCTTGTTCTGCTGGATCTGGGGCTGCCCCGGGTGGACGGCATGGAGGTGCTCAAAACCATCCGCGCCCGGCGTAACGATGTCCCCCTGATTATCCTGACGGCCCGCGACGCGTTGGAGGAGCGCATCCGGGGGCTGGATCTCGGTGCGGACGATTATCTGGTCAAGCCCTTTGAGACAGGGGAACTGCTGGCGCGGATGCGCGCCGTGTGCCGGAGAAAGGACGGGGCCTCCTCCCCGATTCTGTCTAACGGAAGAATCACGCTGAACCCCGCCACGTATGAAGCCGCAGTCGGCACGGCGTCATACGTGCTTTCCGCCCGGGAATTCGCGCTCCTTCATGCGCTGCTGGCCGTACCGGGCACAATCCTTTCCCGAGCCGAGCTGGAAGGTAAAATCTACGGATGGAATGAGGAAGTGGAAAGCAACGCCGTGGAGTTTCTCATTCATTCCCTACGCAGGAAGTTCGGGGCGGACGTCATCAAAAACGTGCGGGGTGTGGGATGGATGGTTTCCAGAACATAAGGAGCTCCCTCCAGTTCAAACTGTCCGTCTGGCTGATGGCGGGCGTGTTGGTGTTTGTGGCGGGCGCGTGTTGCCTCTCTTTCTTCCGGGTGTTCCACGAGGCGACGGAATTGCTTGATGAGGAACTGCGTCAGGTGGCCGAACTGCTGGTGCGGCACGAAATTCCCATTCCGCAGGACACAGCTATGGATCGGGGGACGCTCAATACCCGGATGGCGGTTGTGGTTCAGAAGCTCATACCCGGTGAGGAGCCCCCCTGCTGGCACTGCCGGCCAGTCTGACAAACGGCTTTCACACCCTGCACATTGACGGGAACACATGGCGGCTGTTTATCACTGCGTCGCCGGGAGAGGAGCGTTTTGTCGTCGCGCAGCGCTTGTTTCTGCGTAACAAGATTGCCTGGGAAAGTACGGTGGCGACGCTTGTGCCGCTTTTTCTGTTCATGGTGCTGGCAGTGGCCGGAGCCTGCCTTGTGGTCCGGCATGTGTTCAGGCCCGTACGCCGTCTGGCCGCAACGCTGGACAAACGGAAGGAGCAGGAACTGGGGGCGCTGAGCGGAAAGGATATCCCCTCCGAGCTGATTCCTTTTATGGATGCGCTCAACCGTATGCTGGAACGCGTGGTGCGCTCCGTGGAAGAGCAGCGCCGTTTTGTGGCCGACGCCGCGCACGAGCTGCGCTCTCCCCTGACGGTGCTGTCGCTTCAGGCGGAAAGACTTGAAGCGGCGGAAATGTCTCCGTTGGCGCGGGAAAGGCTGGACAGGATGCGCCGGGGGTTGAACCGTGCCCGGAATCTGCTTAACCAGATGCTGACACTGGCCCGTGTGCAAAGCCCTCTGCGGGAAGAGGCAGAAGAGGTCTCCCTTGCACAGGCGTTCAGGCGGACCGTGGAAGACCTGATTCCTCTGGCGGAAGCCGGGAAGATAGACCTGGGCGTTACCAGTCGGGAGGATGTCGTGGTCAGGGTTCCTCCCCATGCCGTTGCGGCGGTGCTGAAAAATCTGGTGGACAATGCCATCCGCTACACCCCGGAAGGGGGCAGGGTCGATCTGCACGCGGGATATGAACAGGGGTACCCTGTCATGAGCGTGTCGGACACAGGGCCCGGCATTCCCGAGGAAGAGCTTGAGCGCGTGTTCGATCCCTTTTACCGCTGCCTGGGAAATGCTGTTTCCGGTTCCGGCCTGGGGCTTTCCATTGTCAGGACGCTGGTGGAATCCTGGGGCGGGAGCGTCAGCCTTGAAAATCTGCGTGAAGGTGGAAAGACAGGCCTCAGGGTCAGCGTGAGGTTTTCCGCATAAGCGGGGCGGGTATATCCTCTTTTTGTGGAATTGTAATTGAAGGGTAGCGGGTGGAAATCTCGCCTCTGACCTTCCTGCTGTGAGGGAGATATCCCTCAGACTTATTTCCCTTCCCTCGCATCAGGATACGCGTCAGGGCGCGGCTCGATGCGTTGCCCCGCTTCATCGGCCAGTCCGGCCAGCAGACAATTGTTGCTTTCGTCGCAGCGCAGTACTGCATAGCGCGCATCTTCATAGAACTGGGCCATCCCTTCTTCAAAGTAATAGCGGTGAGGCAGACGCAGACGGGTGCTGTAGGGGCCATTCTGTTCCATACGTAAAGCCGGAGCCGGAACGCCGTCGCAACTTTTGCCTTCCACGAAATGATCCGGCTCAGCACGGGCGATGCCCTGTTCGTCAAGTGTCAACGGAAGGCAACCTCTTTTGTCGATTTGGAATTGCCATTCCAGATCGTATGCCAGTGCCATGTAGTCGCCCAGCATAAAGGCGCGTGGGTCGCGCGGCGCAAGGGCAAGGAGAATCTCCTTGCCCTTGCGTAGCAGGGCGCGCCGATCTGAAATTGCCAGAGAAAACAGAATGGGCAGGATCAGACTTGCCGCGACAATCGGCGCGGCGCGGCGGAAGAAGACAGAACGCGGGAGAAAATTGGGATTATCAGCAGGCTCGGCATCGTCGCTCCTGCTGGCGGGGGTGGAACGGGAGTAGTGCTCAAGAATAACTCCGCCGAAAATCAGGCAGAGGCCGGGGATGCCCATGCTCAGCACCTTGGCGGAAAAGGGCAGGGCAAGATGATAGTAAAAGAGGGCGAGGCTTGCGGCGAGCAAAAGCAGGCCGGTGCAGAACAGCGGCAGGCTGTGCCACAGCTTTTCTTCCTTATGCCGCGCGAATCTGCCAATGAGCATGAGATTTAAGGCGAGAAGTGTTTCCGCAGGGGCGAAATGCCAGGTCAGCGCCAGAGCCGCCGCTCCGGCGGCAAGCGCCGCGGGATGAGGGAAATCCGGCGTTCCGCGCGGAGGCAGGGCGCGCCACGCAAGCAGGACAAGGTTGGCGGCGCAAAGCGAACGCAGAAGAACCGGCGGGAAAAATACTGGTTCTGAAAATTCGTCTATGAGCGCCACAGTGCTTGTGCACAGCGGCGTCTGCGCGATGAGCGCCCAGATGCACGCGAATACGGCGGGCCACAGCGCGGCGGAAAAGGTCTGGCCCCAGGCAGTTGCGATAAGAGGCAGAAAACAGGCAATGCCGAATGTGCGGACGGCGAGGATGAAGTACTCCTGCGGCAAGGAAAGGTACATGCAAAAGAGCGTGGTGAGCAGCGCCCAAAGCGCGGCCCCGAAGCGGAGCGGAGCGGAATTCAGGGCGGCATACAGCGCGATTGCCGCCGCCCATACGCATACGACAAGGAGCAGAGCCGGGAAATCCGTCAGGCCGTAATGGAGAAAACCGGCTCCTGCTGCGGCCACCACCGGAGACAGGGTTAGCAGAAAGACGCTGTCTCCCCTTACGCGCCACAGGAGCGCGCCGACAAGCATATAGGTGATGCCCAGCCCGAGACAGGCGGCCTGCGAGGTGAGGTCGAACAGCAGGACGCTCAGGGCAGTGAAAAAGATCGCGGAGACAAACCCGCCCAGTCCGGTCAGGAGCAGAGGAAAGAGACGCTGACGGACGGCGCGGACGTCCTGCTCCTGCGGCGTATGTTCGTTTGTCTCTGCTTCCTTTTGAGACACGGGAGGCGTTTTCTTTTCCGGATTACGGAGCGCTCGCGGCAGGCTGTAGGCGAGAAAGGTCGTGTAGGTGATGTTGGCGAAAGTGAACAGTAAAATTATGGCGGTCAGGTTTGTTGCTCCCATTCCAAATGCCCAGCGGGTCAACAGGGTATTGAGCAGGACAAGACCGGCCAGGCTCAGTCCGCATAAGGCAAGAGTATGATGCCTGTACAGGGCCAGGGCAAGAATGGCGGCAAGTACCCCGGGCCCGGCCAGGAACCACAGGGGAGAGCTAAATTCGTAGCTGAAGATAAGCTGGAAGGAAAGGAGGCTCGCCTGCATTATCAACAGCGTCAGAGGCAGGCCCAGCCATGCGTTCAGCCCGCCGGAACGCCGGAGCAGGCGGGGCGGGAGGAGAGCTGCTCCGCAACATGCGGCGGCAACACCCAGCGAAGGCAACGGCCGGAAGAAAAAGGCGTCGTAAATATCCAACCCGAAAGAGGGCAGAGCGGCGACAACGATCAAAATTACCCATAAATTCCACAGGCAGGCCGTGCGCCGGAGCAGGAGAAAGGGCGTTACACAGGCGGCCCAGACCAGACAGAATTCCTGTTCTGTTGCTCCGCTCTGAAAAATCTGCCCGAACACGGCCCAGAACATGCCGATAAACATGCAGGCGGCGAGCAGAGCCAGTGAGGCGGGAAGGTTTTTGTTCCGGCGCTCGGCGGCCAGGGACAGTGTAATGCAAAGCAGAAATCCGCCTGTCGCCAGAGAAAATTTTACCGTATCGGCCAGCTTGTGCCAGTTCCAGGCAAAAAAACAGATTGCGGCGGCCAGACAGAGGGCCGCGCCCACGGCCAGCAGCAGGCGTCCCAACCATGCGGCCGGGGTCAGAGGTGGCGGCAGTGGGGCAGCAGAAAGAGAAGAGGGCGTAGGCATGGTG
>JAEXGX010000176.1 GCA_023450535.1 Pseudomonadota bacterium
GGCTGGTAATAACTCTTCAGAGTGTGACAAAGATCACCTTGTCTCCAAACTCTGAAGACAATTTTACAATAGTGCTCTACAAAAACATACGTTTTTTTACTTCAACATCCGCATGATGGAAAAAGAAAAAATGTAAAACGTTTTTTTGTATGCACTCTTCCTTGTGTTGTTTTTAGAGATAATTGTTTTTGTGAGCGGGATGGACTCTGTTTGAAGTTTGTTTTTCGTTTGAGTCCAGTCCGGTCCAGTTTAGAATACGCGTCCGGGTTATGTTGTCAAGAATTTTTTTATGTTTTCATAAAAAAATGTTTCCCGTTAACCCGTCCCTTGATCCGGCACCTGTGAGGTTGTTTGGTTCACCTCTCGTGCCGAAAATATCAATCTTTGTCCGACACTGTTTTAATGGCCATTTTGGCTTTTTTTTAGCCTTCCATTTCATTGGCTGGAGTCGGACAAGTATACACTACTCTTCTGTATTTGGCTGTCAAGCATATTTTTTAAAAAAAAGAAAAAAGATGTTTTTAAATTAATATAATATATAATTCAATATGTTAGGCTTGAAAAACAAAAAAATGGCAGTGCTCGATCTGCCGTTTCCGAGAATGTCTTTTCAGAAATAAATAAAATCCGGGTGTTGAGGGGAAAATGAGTAATGTGCTTTTTTGAACAATCGGCATGAAAGAGCGTATATTAACCTTAATTAAAGATTAAGGCTCAACCTCAAAAACAGGAAGGTGAGCCTTTTAGAGCGTTTTCAAAGTGAAATGCTCGCGGAGTAGAGCGAAACGATGCTACTCCGCGAAGCCGGAGCAGCATCAAGTGAATTACGTTTGCCGCATACTCATGGGGGGGCGCGGCAAACGTCAGTTTTTGCGTTCCTCTCCGCTGTTCCGCCAGCCGTGAGTGAAGTCCGCATCATAAAGCTTTGAGCGATCATCCGCGCAAGTCTGCCCGGGAAGGATGAGAAAGACAGTCTGGCGAGTAAAGCCCTGTTTTCTGATTACATCGGCCAGCGTTTCCGTATTGGCCCAGATCAAGCGCTGATCCGGCCAACCCACGCGGTATGCGCAGAGTACTGGTGTTTCCGGCGGCAGGACGGAAAGCAGCTCCGCCTGGATGCGATCCGGTTCCGACGCCGAGAGATAGAGGGCCAGAGAGGTTCCGTGGGCGGCAAGCTGGCGCAGGCGTTCCCGTTCGGGCACGGGAGTTCGCCCTTCCAGACGGGTAATGACAAGACTCTGGGTCACCTCCGGCACTGTGAAGGAGACTTTTCCCGCCGCCGCCGCCGCAAAGGCCGCGCTGACACCCGGCACCACTTCCCACGGGATGCCGTCTTTCTCCAGCAGGCGGGCTTGTTCGCGCACAGCGCCGTACAGTGCAGGGTCGCCCGTGTGTACGCGGGCCACCATGCCTCCGGCCAGTGCACAAGCGCGCATCAGCGCGTGAGTCTCTTCCAGACAGAGCGGGGATGAGTCCTCTACCCACGCGTCTTTCCTTGCACAGGCCACCACTTCCGGCGGCACCAGCGAACCGGCATACAGTACCAGATCCGCCTCGCGGATCAGGCGTTGCCCCTTAATCGTTACCAGTTCCGGGTCACCTGGGCCAGCGCCGATGAAAAAAACTTTGCCTTTGCTCACAACTGCCTCTGCGTATCCGGTTTAGAGCGTTTTGCAATTGAAAATATCTTCCTGCCAGATCCTATGTTCTGACCCGTAGGTTTCACGCCTGAAGCCGGAGCTTGCCTTGCTGTTCGCGCCTGTACGCCCTACGGTGGCTACCCGCAAGTGGATTGCGGCTATTCCGGCATCGCGACGAAGTCGCGCTCCGCTTGACTTCGGGGGCAATTTCAAAGTGAAATTGCTCTAGCGCCGGAGAATATGCTGATTAAAAAAACAGGATTGAACGGCTTCAGGGTCAGACTGTCAGCCAGTTCTGCGGATTCAGCGGCCTGTATCTGCATGACGGAATGGTACAGCCCTTGTTCCTGCGCGAAGTCGAGGGCCGTATGCAGGGAGGAAAGCAGTGCGGCGGCCACAACCATGCGCCCGCCGGGCTTCATGCGTGCCGTGATGGCTGTCAGCAGGTTTTTTCCGTTCGCGTTACGCGTACCGCCAAGCCCTCCGCCCACGAACACCGCGTCGGGATCGGGCAATTCGTCCAGGGCTTCCGGCGCGGAGCCGTGCAGGATATCGAGATGTGGAATGCCGATACGGCGGCGGTTTTCCCGGATGAGGGCGACGCGGGCTTCTTCCCTTTCCAGTGCGATGACACGGCCACGCGGGAGCAGCGCGGCTGCTTCCAGCGACAGACAGCCGCTCCCCGCGCCCAGATCCCACAACGTGTCATCCGGACGTAAAGACAACAGAGACAGGGCTGCAGCCCGTACCGGAGCCTTGGTGTACAAGCCTCTGTCCAAGGTCAGCGCGTTCTCGTCCAGACCGAAACAGGGACCGGGGGCTCCTCCTCCATCCTGTCGGGGAAGCAGAATAACGCTTTCACCGCCCGGAAAGCTTTGCCCGGCAGCTTCGGGCAAGCCATACTCCCGAACGCTTTCCTCCAACGTATTCAGACGGGAGGCTACGGCCATGCGATACCAGTTTACGCCACGCTCCAGCAGAAAACGGGCAATGGCTGCCGGGTTGTTCCGGGCGTCGGTGTACACACACAGAGGGCGTTTGGTCAGCGCCGCATGGGCCAGCGGCAGCCAGTTGTCGCGGCCATGCAGGGAAAGCACGGCGAGATCTTGCCAGGGCAGGCGCAAGCGGGCGCAGGCGGTCTGCATGGCACTGATTCCCGGCAGGATATGCAGGCTTTCCGGGGAGGAGAACGCCGCCCGTTTGCCAAGCGTGGCTCCGATGCCGTAGAGCAGCGGGTCGCCGTCGGCCAGCACGACACAGCGTTTTCCTGCCTCGCGGGCGGCCTCCAGTTCTTGCAGAGCCGATTCCAGCGCTCCTGCAAGGATAATGACTTCCTTGCCGGAAGCGTATTCCAGCAAGCGGCGGGGAGCCGCCACAACTTCGGCTTCTTCCAGCAAGTGTGAGACTGCGGGGGAGAGAGCCGGGTGCTCGCCCGTGCCCAGCCCCAGAACGAAAACCGGAGGCGGAACGGGCGCGGGCCGGAGGGAACGGGTTTCCTGCGGCCCGCTGCCGGGAAAAGGTGTCCGGGTCATACGCGTATCAGCTCCTTGCGGGCGTCGTCATTCATGGAGAAAAGAATCAGGCTCACCTGTGCTCCGGGAGCAAAGGTTTCCGCAACGCATTTCGCCCGCAGTGCCAGTGCGCGGAGAATGGCGTCCGCATCGGGCCGGGGCAGAATGAATTCCAGTGCCTGGTTGGCTGTGGTGCAGGCGGCGATGGCGCGCGTCAGTTGGGATGTGCTGCCGAGCGTACCGCCGGAGGCTGCTTTCGCACACCAGCCGGCCAGCAGGTCCATTTCCAGTGGGGCGGCGTGAGCGTGAGTGTGCCCCAGCCCCTGCGCCAGCTTGACCAGTTTGCCGAAAAAACAGCCCCATACGATGTCGCAAAATCCTGTTTTTACAGCGGAATGCAGGCTGAACTCGGCAAAATCCGCCACCTGAACAAAAGCCTGCTCCCGATCAAGGGGAAAGATATCCTGCAAAAGGCGTTCGCTCCGTCTGCCGGTGGAGAGAAAGACGCGCGAGCAGCCCACAGCTTTGGCCACATTCAGCCCTTCAAGAATACTCGCCTTCCAGGCGTCGTGGCTGTAAGGTCGCACGGTACCGTGCGTACCGAGTATGGAGATCCCGCCCAGGATACCGAGCCGCTGGTTGAGCGTTTTGCGCGCAATGAGTTCTCCGTCCCGGACGGACAAGGTGACCTGTACACCGCCCTGATAATCTCTTTGTACGGCGAATTCCCCAAGTCCGACCTGGATTTGTCGGCGGGGGACGGGATTTATGGCCGGCTCCCCTACCGCTACGGGCAGGCCTGGCAGGGTGACGCGCCCTACGCCACTTCCTCCGCGCAACAAAAGAAGCGGGGAACCGGGAACGAGGATTTCTCCGGCTTGGGGGATGACTCGGGCCGCATCGAGCAGAGCCACTTTTGCTTCAATGCGGGCGCGGTGCGTGGCGTCGGGGTCGTCTCCGCCATCCTTGACGACCGCCGCCGTCGCTGTTTCTCCGTCAAGCTCGACTGCCTCCAGCGGGATACGCAAATGTCCGGATGGGTGGGGCGCTACGCCGGGAGCTTCCGTAAACGGGGGAAGAGGGCAATCCACAGCGTCCGAAATGTTCAGCCCGATCAGGCGTCCGAAGGCGGCCATGGCCGCCGCCGTGGCAGCACTGCCGGTGGTGAAGCCTTCACGCAGGCTCATGCCTCAATGTCCTGCTGATCGGAAAGAAGTTTTTCCATAGCTCGCAGGTAGTCGCGGCGACGGTCGAGATAAAAGGAGAGGGCTCGTGCGAAATCGCGGCCCGCCAATCCGTCCACGAGCAGTTGGCAGACGTCTTTTTCCGGTTCCAGAACCCTTTGCGAACGAAGGAGCGCCAGGCGTTCCGCCCCGGACAAGTCCTGGGTGATTTTCTCCAGCGCGTGTGCCGCGCGCGGCTGATAAAACCAGAAGTACATGAGATCGAGAGCGTTGGTGATGAGAGCCAGCTTCAGGGGGCGGTGCTCCTGATCCAGGCGCGCCAGAAATTCTGACGGCTCCTTCAGCATATCCGAGACATCCTGTTCCGGGTACAACAACTCAAGGCGTCCGTACAGGGAGAACACTTTGTGCAGTTTGATCCGGTAGTCCCAGAGGCGCAAACGCATGTTGCTGTTGCGATCCGCCATGCCTTCAATGATGCCAGCCACAGTGTCCGACGCCACCTTGGACGTTATGGCCGCCATGGAAAACAGAATGCTCTGGGGATCTGCCGTTCCGACCATGTGCAACAACAGAGCCAGCCCCTCATTGTAGGCCAGCGCCACGGGAATAGCAAAAATACTGCGGAAGATGTTGGCAATGATGACTTCGCGCTGAAATCCGCGCAGGTAGTTATGTCCCGCGATATAGAAGCCGTTGACCAGTGAGATGATGGAAAAGATCAAAACGTCATGGTGTATTGGGCTCAAGTGGAAAAAGTCCTGAAGAAACCAGACGCGCAGCATCAGTTCCAGCAAAATGACGGAAATGCCCGTATACAGCAGAGAATCGCTCAGACGGCTCCAGCTCACATAGTCGTTCCAGCGCAGCAAGGGGGAACGGCGGAATCCGCCGCCGCCAAGCACGGCCTGCATAATATTGCGCAGCCCGGTGATGAGAAACCACAGCGGTGCGCCCAGCCACATCAGCAGCGGATTGTCCTGCGTCAGCATAAACGCGGCCCAGGCCGGGATAAAGCCTCCCATAACCTTGAGGGCGTTGGAGAAGGATGTGTTGATGTAGCGGGAAGAGGCCGTCTCGTCTCTGGCCTTGTCGCCGGGGACAAATCCGTTGGTTACCTTGTGGCCCATGCCGCCGAGGGTCACGATGTTTCCGGATTTTGCGCGGCGAACGCTGCACTGCCCGTCGTCGCAGACGCTGACGTGCTCCTGCACGGGAATCCATTCTCGCTCCGGCTTTTTAAGAAAATGATGCAACCCCGGAATACGGCGCAGCAAACGAAGCAGACGCGGGGGGTGTTCTTCGCCCGCGAAACTTCTCCAGGTAAGGCGTTCCTGCAATTCCGCGCGCAGGGGCAGCCACAGACGGGTGCTCCTGCGTGCGCCTATTTCACGCCGGGCCCGTAAGGGCAGAGTTTCCGGAAAAGCCAGTCCCATGCCGTACCACAGGCCGGGGCGGCTGGAGGAGTCGGTGCCAACACGGGAGTAGAGTTTGGATTTCGCGTAAAAGCTCTGAAGAATGGGAATGTTGCGCAGAATGAGCCGGATTTTTTCAGCGCGCGTTTCGCAGTCAGGCATGACCGGCCACGGGAAAGGGACGGCCCTGTTCTCTTCACAGTCGCGCAGCATGCGGCGGATAAGCTGTTTAATCAGCGGAGCACTGCCGTTGTTAATAGCCTGCTGAAGTTCGCTGATTTTTGCCAGGTGCGGCTCTTTGCCTTCCTGCCAGTCCTTGAGGTTAAAAATTTCCAGATGGGTGATGAAGCCCTGGCAGTCCCAGAGCAGGTTGAGCACATCTTCCGGGCTGAGACGGGCGAGATTGAGCACTATGCGGTTGCCGCTGTGCAGACCGGAGAGCCAGTCCAGAAGCATCAGAGGAGGGGTACGCAGCAGTTCGGGGCAGTCTTCGCCGCTGTCTCCCCCACTCCCGCTGCAATCTTCTCCGGAAGGCGCACGGGTCAGGCGTTCCCGTTCGGTTTTGAACGTGGGACGGCGCAGGAGCTCCATGATATATTCCGCTGTACAGGCGTCCAACTGGCGCAGCCGTTTTTCCAGCATGGCCCGGCAGGTTTCGTCGCATTCCGGGGCGATCAACCTTTCGTTCAGGGCAGTAGCTTCCTCGCGCAGAAGGGGAAGCAGCGAGATGTGGATAAATTCCGCAAGATGCAGCAGGAAAGTTTGCCCCGGCCCCACAAAGCTGAGGAATTTTTCCCGGTCCAGTTCTTGTGTGGCAATGCCGAGTTCCCGCTCCAGTTCATGCCGCCCTTTGCTGTTCCATACATCCAGAATAGCAAGGACGTGTTTTTCCATCCAGGCCGAAGCCACGCGGCCTTCTTCCATGAGGCGGCGTACGCCGGGTTCGGCCAAAAAGGCGAGAAAGCCCTCCGCATCGGAAAACCCGCGCGGGATCCAGATGAAATCGAGGAGGCCGCCCCGGTAGGGGGCGTGGAACAGCAGCCCGATACGAACGGTCACCCCCATGATTTCCGCTGCATCCATAAGTTCGCGGGCAGCTTCGGGCCGGACGAAATGATAATAGATGACCGTGAGGGAACGGATGCCCTTGACCCAGGCGTCCATGATCAGGTGCGTGGCGTTTTTGCGGCCCTTGGTGTTGGCGTCGTGTACATGGTGATCGAAAACGGCCTGATTCCATTCTTCCGGCATTTCCAGCAGAAAATAACGGCGCAGCATGCGCCGCACCACGGACGGTTTGCCCGATGCGGTCTGGCGGAAATCATGGGCAAGGCGGATCTGGCGTTCATCGTCGCCCTGAGCGCGCACGATTTCCTTCATGATCTGGATCAGCACCCGCCCCGTATTGCGGCGCAGATTTGTCCTCGCGCTGACCATGACTTCATCGCGGAGGGCGCGGAGGGCGCGAAGGCGCTCCTCTTCCTGCCCCTGTTCGAGAGAGTCCAACAGACGTAACACGGCGGAAGCCATGCGCATTTCTGCCGGAATGGCCAGATCGATGATGCCGTTGGGGTGAAGGGCATCCGCGTGCGGAAAGGCCGACGCGTGTTCTGCGCGGCTCAGCTCAATGGCGCGTTTGACCTGAGAAAGAAAAATGAAGTCCTGTTTGTCGAAGCGAAGAGAAAATGCCATGTGGTATGTCCAGCCGAAAAGTAGATTTCAGAATGGAGCAAATGCGCGGCAGCGTCAAGGATATGGTCGCAGCGCGTGTGTGGCCGAAAAAAGCGCCCTTTCCGGAGAAAGGGCGCTTTGCATGGCGTCATGACAGGGGAGGATTATTGCAGCATGCGGGCCCGCGCATACCCTTTCACCCCGCGTATGGAACCTTTTGCCGCGATAAGCTGACTGCGGATTTGTTCCAGGAGTTCCTGGCCTTCCTCGTGGATAAGCTGGTTATAGCCTTGCAGGGCGATGAGTTTAACGCGATAATCATCCGACGTTTCTTCATCCAGCACATCCGCAGCCTGGCGCATGAGCTCGATTCTTTCGTGAAAGTGCGATTCGGCGCTTTCCACATCTCCCCTGCGCATGGCTTCAAGCTCATGCTGAGCGAGGATGAGTGCGCGATCCAGGAGCGTCAGGTTTGCGGACATGAAGGATTCTCCGGGCCGGACTTGTTATGCCCGGGCAAGCGTGATGGAAATGTCGGAACGCAATTTTTCCAGCACCTTGTTCCAGGAACCGCACACCGACATGAATTCAAATTCGAGCAGGTCGGCGAGGAGAATCCAGTCTTCACTTTCCAGCACTTCTGTCATCTCGCCCAGCAGTGCGGAAACTTTTTCCACCAGGACGTCAAACTCCGGCTCGTTCACCGAGATGAAGTCATGGCGCAGAACGCCCACCATAGACATAAAGTCACGGGTGACGTCGATAAGATCCTGGAACAGTTCCAGTCCCTGCTGGTCGTCTCCCTGGCGGAAAAATCCGGCACTTCTGGCACTGCCGTCTTCCATGATGCGGGTGACTTTGAACAGCTCGTCCGTGACGTTCAGAGCCATTTCTCCCAGAGGCATGGTGCTGATTTCCACCGAACGGATTTCTCCGCGCTCAATGTCTTCCGCCTGGTGCGGATAAATTTCCGAAAACGGTTCATTATTCAACAGCACGTCGGTGACGATGCGCTGTTCCTTGGTGCATTCGGTATGGGCTTCCACCAGGATTTCTTCAAGATTGGCGAAATTTTCAATGCGCAAGTCCGAGGCGCGGCCGTCGATAATAATCATGATATGCTCCTGTCTCCCCGGCAAAGGGAATCTTTTGACGTTGCCTGATATTATGCAAAAAGTGGGCCAATGGTAGAATATAATGTTAGCTGCTCAAAGCGGACAGTTCCTGGCGAAGCAGTTCAAAAAAGTGGAAGACTGCCGGAAGGTCATCGCCGTGTTCCTGCATGGCTGTACGCCAGAGCAGGGAAAGCGGAACGAAATCAGGGCTGTCTGCAAAGATTCCAGCAAGGCGTGAGCAAGTGGCAAGAAAGGCGTTGCGGTTTTTTTCCGTATTGCGCAGGCCCAGCAAACGGCCTTGTTCAAGAGCCAGAAGAAGCATGCCGGAAGTTTTTTCCGCAGTGGAAAGAATGCGCTGTCTCCGGGCAGATTCCAGCGAAAAGGCAGACAGGTTTGCGAAGGCGGAGGCGGAAAAATTTTCCCCATGGTTCGCGTTTTCGTTTTTGTGCGTCCAGGCGTCAAGGAAGTGACGGTAAAAGGCCCGTTGGGCATGGAGCCAGACGCTGCGCTCGTCGTTGTCATCTCCGGAAAGGGAGCGCAGGGTCATGAACCCTGCTTCGTCGCGTTTACTCAGCCAGACCCTGGCTTCGTTGCGGACGCGTGGTCCAGCTTTCCATTTTCCGTCCCGCAGGTGGGAAAGCGCAAGCTCTGCCACGGCTTCTGGACTGACGGCATGGCGACAGGCGTGATTGTGCGGACAAGGCGTATTAAAGGGGCAAGGGTGGCAGTCCAACCGTGGTTCGAGGCAACAGGAATCCTCTCGGTACGGACCGGTGTCCCAAGGCTGGGCTGTGGCCAGAAAGACGGCGAGAATCGGAACATTCAGTCCGGCCGCCAGGTGCATGGTGCCGGTATCATTGGTGACGATCAAGCGGCATTGCCGGAGTGTGGCGGCGAGAATGGGCAGCGAGGTGCGCCCGGACAAATCCAAACCGGGGCAACCGAGGCTGAGGCAACGTTGCGCCAGTTCCGTTTCTCCCGCGCTTCCCAACAACAGGGGAAGAATACGCGCCTCTTCCCACAATATCCGGCCCAGTGCGGCAAAATGTTCCACGGGCCAGCGGCGGGCGTCAGCGCTTGCACCGATCTGGAAAGCGGCATAGCCCCTGTTTTCCCCCACAGGAGCGACGCATTCCGAAGCGTCCTGCAGCAACTCGTGCGCATGGACAATGTCATGGATTGCCGGAGCGCGCAGGGTGCTGTCGGGGATGCCCGAGCAGCCTGCCATACGAAAAAAGCCGTCCGCCAGGTTGAAGGGGCTGCACCCGCGTCTGGCTGTGACGGCCTGCACATAACTGCCCCAGGGAGAGCTGTTCCGGCCGAAGCCGTGCGCGTCCATGCCGAAGCCGCTCAAGATTGCGACAGGTACGGTATCCCGTTCTGCCGGAACGGCCATGAGGCGGCCGAGCAGGCGGGAGCTGGTGGAGGGGGTGAGGTTGAGCACTTCATCAGGGCGGAGATGTGTGCGAGCTTCGCGTACCCAGGCCGCAAGGTCATCGGCACAGAGACGCCAGTCTCGTGCCAGACCGGCCAAAACCTTCCCTCCGGGAAGAGGCAAAACCTGCTTCACGCCATCTAGCAATTCGGCGACGGGAGCAAAGTTTTCCAGGCAGATCAGGGAAACGTCGTCTCCCTGTCTCTGAAAGGCGTGGATGACAGGCTGGGTTTGGAGCAAATCTCCGAATCGTGTGAGGTTGATCAGGCAGCGGCGCATGAGGTCTCCTTCGGTCGGATTCATGCAAAAAATGTGCCACTGTTTTGGCTCGTTTCGATAATGAAATGCTTGAGGCTGCTGAAAAACTTCAGGTACGCCCTTCCAGGGTCGCCGGAAAGTCAATGCCCGGAAGTACCCCATATATACCGCACAGGTTGTGAAGGTCATCCGGGGAAACTTCCAGACTGTAATCTTGTGTGTCCAGATATTCTCCGGAAGGCTGGAATACGCAGTTTATGGCTCCGGTACAGGCGCTTTCCGGGCCGACAAGCACCACAGCGCCCTCGCCCGCGTCGGGGGAAAAATGCGCTTTGCAGCAGAAGCGACGCGTCAGAAAAGCTCCGCCAACGGGAACGCTCACGGGCAGGGCGCGTAAGAAATGCGCGCAATTACGGCAGACCATGTCAGCCGGATCCATCCAGTCTCTCCAGTTTTTGCGCAATATGAGGGGTATCCGCACTCTATGCGATTCGCACTGCATGGCGGGCTTCCTCCGGAAACAGTTCCAGCTCGTTGACTTCCGGACTGCGCTTTTTGTGTGGGCGGGGCCTTGCGCTTGTGTCGGAAAATTCGCTGTCCGGGGACGGTGAGTCCGGGCCTGATGAAGCTGGATAAAAAAATAATGTACCGTCGGATCGGCCTGTGGCTTCTCGCCAAATAAAAGGAATGAACATGGCGCCTCCAGGAGCAAATTAACGTTACCTTGAGATGTTCTCATGCGGTTTACAGGGCTGAGTAAGCAGCATTGTACTGGGGATTTCGCGCTTCCCCGTGAGATACTCAAAACACTATGAGAAGATTTTTCAGGAAAATGTTTTGAGGAAAATAGTATACTCGAATGAATATATGATTTCAAGATAATTATTTCGAATGAGTATATTATGTGCGTCATAAAATGCTTAACTATTTCAGCGCTGGTGCGTGAAGGCATTGTGAACAAAACTCCGGCAAAGGCGGGAGCATTGCGGCTCAGAACAGAGTGGCCGGCCCCGGCATAATTGCCCTTTTCGAGGGGCAACGGCGTCGCATATATGGGCACAGGCGACCCTGACAAACATGGCTTTTGCTGTCAGGGGAATATTACAGGGAATGGCTCCG
>JAEXGX010000189.1 GCA_023450535.1 Pseudomonadota bacterium
TCTCTCTCTCTCTCTCTCTCTCTCTCTCTCTCTCTGCATATCCTCTTCTTCATCGGGAATGCGGCTCCGTATTTCCCGTATAACCCGTTTATCGGCGGAGTTCAGATATTCTGGCGCAAGAGAGAGCAGGCAGTATTCCACCGGCAGGGGCAGATCGGCGATAGGCAGTCCCCGCACCTGCCCGGAAGCCACCTGTGGAATATTCAGCATGAGCTTTTGCGGAAAGACGCAGGCAGCAAGGCCGTCGGCAATGGCCGTCATGAGGTGCTGGAAGTTGCTCAGACGCAAAGGCCGTTCCCGGCTGAAGAATTGGGCGAACATCGGCATGGCCGTGGTATCGTCGTCTTCCGGATACAGGGCGAGGGTCAGATTCGTCAGGTCACTGACAAGCAGGCTTTTCCGCGCAGCCAAAGGATGCTTCTCGCCAAGAAAGACATGGAAGGTATCGTTAATCAGTGTTTCCACATTCCAGCGCATTGCTTCCGCCTGCCGCAGGAGAGCGGGTTTGTCCTTGGGCAGGACAAGCATGATTCCGATGGACGCCAGGCGTTTTTCCAGATAAGAGGGGATGCTCAGGTTTCTCGCCTCATAAAGATATATTTCAAGGTTCGCGCCCAGCAGATGCAGATCATGCACGGCTGGCACCAGCAGGTCATTGTAGGCCACCGGGTTGGCCACCACGCGCACGGGAGAGGGCGTTTCCGGTATGGAGGCGAGGTTTTTCCAGCTCTGGACGGTAGCCAGCAGCGGCTCGGCGTCGTTCAGGACTTTTTCTCCTTCGGGCGTGGGGATCATGCCCTTGTGGGAACGGTGAAAGAGCTTGAACCCCAGTTCATTTTCCAGCGCGGTCACTGCCGCGCTGAGGGCGGGCTGTGAAATAAACAGGTTCCCGGCTGCCCGGTTGAGAGAGCGGCAGCGCCGGATTTCAATGCAATAGGCCAGAAGTTCGGTGCGCATGGATAGCCTGCTGGAGAGGATTTTTGGAATGCCTTAATACTGTAGATGCTTTATACGGCAGGGTCAATCGGGCGGCAGTGCGTGTGCAGAGCAGATGAAAAAGAGAGGGCGCAGTCTGTGCGCGTTCAGAAAGGTTTGGAAAGCAGGGCGCACAAATGTTCAGAACTCCAAAGTGTTTCAACGTATGGGCTGTTCCGGTGCCGCCGCAACCTGGAATTTCCCGTCGGCCGCCAGTCTGTTCTGCGTCTGGTACAACAGTTTGAAGTCGCTTGGCTTGCGACAGGGGCGTTCATTCCTGCATCGATAGCTACGGCCATGTCTTCCGAAAAGACGTTCGCCGTCAGTGCAATGATGGAAAGTCTGGCGTCGGCTCGATCCATAGCCCGGATATACTTCATCCGCAAAGATATATGTTTTCACCGGCTCTTCCTGCTTCGCGGGAGCGACTGTCAGTTTTCAGGCAACACCTGCAAATATTAGCTCAAGCTGTGGTACAGCAAAGTGGCATTTGAGTTGTTCAGGCATGCCCGATATGTAAGACTTTGCCACGGATTGAGGTTTTTGTCTGCTGGTGTTCTGTACGGAGGATGCGATCCAGAAAAAGGCCCCGGCGCAACTGAAGAGAATTATCGCCAACCCTGCGAACAGAAGCTTGGCGGTATTTATTTTTATCATGGGCACCTCTGGATTGGATTTGTAATTTTCTCGCTCTTCGGTTTTTCTGTCAAATGCGGTCGCTGAACCGAGAATATATGAATATTTTTTATGTCCAGGTGCGGGTGGGGGAAAATTTTCAGTCGAAAATTATAGCCTGCCCATGTATTTATTGACCTTTCGTGTGTTGTTTTATAGAAATATGCAGATATATTATAAATTGATACCGATGTGTACGAAGCCTTTCGCTCCAAGCCATGTCGGCATTCAGGGGAGCCTGTATGGGAGTAGTTCAAGGCCGCGTATGCTTAAACAGCATACTTATCATAGACGATGATGCGATAAATAGAGAAATCCTGAAAAATATCTTTTCTTCTTTCTATTCTATTGAAGAAGCGGAAAACGGCAAAGCAGGTCTGGAAAAATTGCTTGCCCGTAAAGATGATATTTGTGCTGTGCTTCTGGATTTTGTTATGCCGGAGATGAACGGGATAGAGGTTTTGCGTTTTTTGCACAATGCTGATCTTACCCGACGGATTCCCGTTTTTCTGATTACGGCGGAAAGTTCCAACCCCATCATGAAGGAAGCCTATGAACTGGGGGTGATGGACGTGATTGGTAAGCCGGTCACGCCCTATGTCGTCATCCGCCGAGTACAGTCCGTAGTAGAGCTGTTTCAGGCCAGAAGGCGGTTGAGCAGCACAGTGGAACAGCAGCAGGCGGAACTCCTCCTGAAGGCGCAGCAGATCATTGAACTGAACCAGGGGATGCTTGAAGCGCTGGCCACTGCCATTGAATTTCGTAACGGAGAATCCGGCGAACATATCCGGCGCATCCATGATATAGTAAAGTTTATCTTCGAGAATACGGAACTTGGCGAAGGATTGACGTTTGAAGATATCGAACATATTGCACTGGCCTCCGCCATGCATGATGTGGGGAAGATTGCTATTCCGGATGCTATACTGACCAAGCCGGGAAAGCTTACGTGCGAAGAGTATGAAGTTATGAAGACACACTCTGCGCAGGGCGCGTTGCTGCTGGAAAAAATTCCGCAGTTGCGGGGGCATCCCGTTTACAAGTACGCTCACGACATCGCGCGGCATCACCATGAGCGCTGGGATGGAAAAGGATACCCTGACGGTCTGAAGGGGGACGAATGCTCCACCTGGTCGCAGGTGGTTGCGCTGGTGGACGTGTACGACGCGCTGATCAGCAAGCGGGTGTATAAGGATTCCTTTACACCGGAACAGGCGTTGAACATGATTGCTGACGGCCAGTGCGGTGTATTTAATCCTCGGTTGCTGAAGATTTTCTTTGCGGTGGAGCCGGAAATCCGGCGGGTCATCACCAGAGACGGAGCGAAGTAAAATGGACAAGCCTCGAAGTCTGCGGCTGTTTGCTTCCGGTGTGGATGCCGACAGCGCACAGGAACGCTTTATGGGGAATGAAGCGTTGTTGGAGCATTTTTTGGGGCTTCTGTTACATTGAAGCGTACATACCGGGATGCGATGTTCTGGCCCGCAGGCTCCACACTTGAAGCGGGAGCTTGTTCTGCTGTCCGTGCCTGTATGCCTTGCGGGCTACGGGCACGGCCCTGCTGGGGGCCGTTGTAAGTGAATTGCGGCACCCCTGAATAGCGGGGCTTCACGGCGAAGTCTCGCTTCGTTCGACTTCGCAGAGCCGTTAGACATTGAAATACTCTAAAACGCAGGGTGTACCACAGGTAAACCTCCGGCAAGCTCGCCGCGCGCGCAGGCTCCTCCGTACAGTTTGGCCAGAGTGTTTCTGGTCATCACGCTTTCCGGGGGGCCTGCATTCAGTGTTCGTCCGTCCTTGAGCAGTACGACCTGATCACAGAACCACAGAATATGGTTCGGGTCATGACAGCATACCACCACAGTGAAGCCGCGCTCGGCAAGGCCGCGCAGCGTTTTCCACACTTCAATCTGATTCTGGAAGTCCAGGGCGGAAGTCGGTTCGTCCAGCAGCATAAGCGGGGCTTCCTGCGCCACGGCGCGGGCAATAAGCGCAAGCTGTCTCTGCCCGCCGCTCAGACGGTTACAGGGCTGCTCCGCCAAATCTTGAATACCCACGAGAGTCAGTGCGCGTTCCGTGGCTTCCTCGTCACTTTTTCCAGGGCGGAACAGACCTGCCATGCGCGGATTGCGCCCCATGCGCACCACGTCCCGCACCGGAAAGGAAAAAGCCATGCGATGTTCCTGCGGGACGTAGGATGCCAGTTTCGCCAGACGGGCGGGAGAAAGGCGGAGCGTGGAATCTCCGTTCATGAGAATATCTCCGGATGATGCCTTGTGGAAGTTCAGACAGCAGCGGAACAGCGTGGTTTTGCCGGAGCCGTTCGGCCCGAGCAGCCCGCATATCGTGCCGGGCGCGACATGCAGGGAGACGTCGCGCAGCACTTCGCGCGCGCCGTAGCGGCAATTCAGATTTCGTGTTTCCAGGGCGGGAAGTTTATCCGGCATAGAGTTCCCTGCCTTTGCCGCGCAGCAGCCAGAGCAGATAAGGCGCACCGAGGATCGAAGTGATGATCGCCACCGGAATTTCCGCGCCGGTCAGAGTACGGGCGATAGTGTCGCACAGCAGCATATACATGGCTCCGAGCAATGCCGCGCCCGGCACGACCAGGCGATTGTCCGGCCCGAGCAGCATGCGGGCTGCATGGGGCATCATGAGGCCCACCCAGGCCACGATGCCCACGGTGGAGACGCAGACGGCGGCGGCCAGCGTGGCCAGAGTCAGAAAGATCAGGCGGGTACGGTCAGGATGCAGACCCAGGGCGCGGGCTTCTTCATCACCAAGGGAGAGCAGGTTGAGTTTCCAGCCCATCAGGGCAATGAGCGCCACGCAGGGCAGTACCGTTGCCGCATTGGTGAACACGTCGTCCCAGGTGGCATAGTAAAAGCCGCCCATCATCCAGAAGGTGATTTCCCTGAGTTCCGTATCCGCCGCAAGGTATTTCATGATGCTGACCAGCGCGGAGAAGATGGCCCCCACGATGATGCCGGAAAGAATGAGTGTTACGGGCGGCGTCTCGCCATCCTGGCGGGCCATGAAGTAGGAAAGCAGTACGGCGAGCAGGGCAAAGCCGAAGGCGCTGATCTGCCCCTGGGGAAAAATCGCGGGAAAGACAATGGCCAGAGAAGCCCCCCAGGCTGCTCCGGAGGAGACGCCCAAAAGATAGGGTTCCACCAGCGGATTACGGAAACAGCCCTGATAGGCCGCGCCGGAGACCGCCAGCGCCATGCCTGCCAGCACAGCCAGCAAGAGACGCGGCAGGCGGATGTTCCATACGATGACTTCGTCCATACGGCTGATGCCTGCATCCCGCAGGGCGTCCGGCCCCAACGTGTTGAGCTTGGCCCAAACCGTATGCCAGGCGCGGAGTGGGGATATGGCGTATTCTCCGGCTGTCAGCGCCCAGACGAACAGCACGATAAGCAGCAGTGCCAGAGGCAGAAGCAGGAAGGGGCGGGCAGTACGCCCGCGCGGGGCGGAAAGTGAAGTTTTCATGGCTGGGGGCTGATACCGGCGCTGAAAGTATGTTATGAATAAGCTTGTTGCTACGCGACAATGGTAATGGCGGGGCTGATCATAGCAACGCGGATGCAGGGGCATGATGCCCCTGACAGGGGGCCGGGGGGGACAGCGTCCCCCGATGGTTCTAAAAATCAATGTCCTTCATCCAGTCGAGGAGCTGGTGCGAACGCAGCGCCTTGGCCGTTTCGTCATTTACGCCATAAATTTCCTTGTAGAAGTTCAGGGCGAAGGCATACACGTTGATGTCCCTGAAGCGCTCCGGATAGGCGGCCTTGGCGATGATGAGCATATCCAGCGGG
>JAEXGX010000285.1 GCA_023450535.1 Pseudomonadota bacterium
GAGCAATGGCAAGTAGTGCGGCTACGGAGGCGAAAACAGCCGCGCGTATGAGAATTTCACCCGCAAGATTACTGATCTCTGCATAGGAGGTGGTTACCCCTACCATCCACTGCAAATCCTTGATACGTAAAAAATAGCCCATGCGGTCACCGCCGTCAGGAGCTTCAAAGCGAAGATGGCCCTGCCGGTTTTCCGCAAAAAAGCGCTGCACCGTGGGGGGAATAGATGGGGACTCCCTCAAATTTCTCACCCAACGAAGACACAATGACCAGGCCCTGTTGATCGATGATGAACAACCCCACACGTTCCTTGTCGGACATACGTCCGTTCCAGAAGCTGAGAGCATGGCGTCTGTCCATGACCATGACCAGTACGCCGTCCACCTTCTCGCCGCTCCGAACGGGTACAGCCACCAGCAGTTCCTCACCGTGGGGAAATTCCATGGTCAATACCTGCGGCTGCCCCCGCAACAATTTATGAAACGTTTCGGGCGGTAGCCCCGTAAGCGTGGGGGTATCTTTGTTTACCGCGCCCTGTGCCAAAAGCTGATTATTCCTGTTCAGCAATACGGCACTGGCCACATCCATGTAACTCGTGCTCACCTCTCGCAAAAGAATCTGTGCCTGCACCAGCACATCCTCGCGCGCCGGCGTTCCTGCGGGCTCGGTGAACACATTGAGAATGGCGGGTCTTGCGGCGAATATACGTGCTATTTCGGTGCAATGTTTGATGCGTAGCTCCAGTTCCCGGCGAATTTCGCTGGTCAGCAAGTGCTGCCGTTCCTCCATCGTCCCGATAATGACGTTCCGCGCGTCTCTATAGACCAGCCCTGCGGGCACAGCCACACTGCACAGTACTATCAGCATGGTGGCGGCATAGGCGAGCAGCATGCGCCGCCCCCCTTCACCCCGTGAATTCTTGCGCAAAGGCAACATGGTAGCGCTGAGTACGGCGGCCATGATGGCACAACCCAGGCCTAACAGGATATTGACATGTAAATCGCTTTTCTGACGCGACGCGTCAGTGTGGTGGCTCAGTCTCTCATAAAGCTCGTTGAAATACGTCATAACGCTTAAAAGACTCCTGGTGTAATTTTCACTGAAGAGCAATTCCAGCGCGCGTTCCCGGTCAGGACTTCCGGATACGGTATAGTTTCCGGAGGCATCGGCATACAACCCCTTTGCCATGTTCAAGGCCATGGTTTCCATCCGGGCCAGTTGCATGGACGTGTTGAACGCCTGGCGCAATTCCTGTTCTTCGGCAGGAGTAAGGCTCAGGCCGGAAATCAGCGCAAGATACCCTTTTTCTGCTTCCGGGCCGAAAACGGAAGAAGAGTGTTGATAACGTTCAAGCCTGGCCGCCCTGGCATTCAGAATACGCTTGTAGGCCGCTTCCTCGTTCTGCTCGCCCGTAATCACGGCTGTACGGGCATGGATGCTGAGTTGCCGCACGTCATCGAGCAGTTCCGCGCAGAGCAGCAGGGCATTGGAGATGCGCCTTTCATATTGTTCCGTCATTCTTGTTTGCTGATAGAGTAACCCACCTAAAAGAATTGCGGCTGCAATACTCACAGCAATAATGATCTAAGTACGGAACGGGCATACTTCATCTTGTGCCTCTCATGCCGCTGAAAACGCAAGATATGGAAAATGGGACATGCATCACATTTATTATGCTATTGGACATGAAAAAACTCACGTATCGGAGAATTATTTTCATAATATTCATATTTAATATTTTACATGTATTAATTACGAATCACATATTCTTTTTCCACATCAATGCATGGAGAATATGGTTCAAGAATTCTTATGGAAACACAATGAAGGCATTTCAATTTTGAAATGCCCTGTGAATTCGCGCAATGTGAAATTCATTCATTTTTTATATTCTGAATTTCCAGAATACAAAAAAAGGCTGAAATATCGTAAAAGTACCCATATAGCTTAGTCATGCTATCTTGAATAATGTAACAGGACAATACTCACTGTCAAGCGCCCGTTCGCGTAAAACAGGTATATCGTCAGCGACAGATATAAAAAAGATATGGTTCAACCCGGACATCATGCGCGCCGCATACTCCGGACATCCGACAAAATCCAAAACCATGAAGGGCAAGCGGCTCAACGGCTCCTGCGGTTGACAGCGCCCTGTCCGCTTCGGTATTCTTTACACACGGAGCTTAACAACTCCTTCCACAACGGTGCCACCCGCAGTTGGCGTTGACGCTTTTCGGTAACGAACAAGCGTGTCTCTCGGCGTATCCGGTCGGGAGTGGGCTAATACAATACCGGGCAACCGGAAATATGCCCGCCGTTTGTGGACGGTTGTTAGCTCCCGGCCTTTGTCTTTGCAAAGGTCAATAACAGAATCCACGAGGTGCCTTATGTCTCGGTCAAATCCTCCCATCGTCACCCTGGTATCACAGCTTGCAGGCCCCCAGCGCCCGTTCCCACGGCAGGGCGGGAGCATCACACTGGGCGAGCTGCAAAGCCTGCATGCCCGTCTGCATCAGTTAATAGTATTATCCGCTCATCTGGCAGACATTGTTGAACGCATCAGAACACGGGCGGAAGCTGAACAGGCCGCAATTCTGAAGCAAATGCGCGCCTCCTCCGTAGAACACCCCACAACGCGGTAATCCTCATACTATTAAATAATAAACGCCCTTTTTCCCATCGGGAAAAAGGGCCAGAGTGTTGACAAACCGGGGTTCATCTCTGCTCTCATTATCCATACGAAGCTTCGCTTCTACGGCTAAAGGTGCCCCGTACCCAGCCGGGACCGAGCCTGTCTGGCAGGGAGATACGCTCCCCCGGGCCCCCATACTTATAACATACTGTCATAATTGGGGGTGCAGGGCGTACTGCGCCCTGCCAGGGGGAGTTTGAGGGGGCGAGAAGCCCCCTCAAGGATTTTTTCAGCAGCCTCAAGAAGGGAAGCCCCCGGTACGAATCAGATCCGAGCAAGAACCCCGTTAACGGTTTTTGAACAGGGACAGGTCATCCGACCACTGTCCCATGAGTTCGCCATTCAGGTTATACAACTTGATTTTCATAGTATAATCCACCAGCTTCTGGCCGTCCGGGGCACGGGTGATAATATCCGTGATTTCCGAGTGCATGATGTAGTCGAAGCTTGTGGCGGACTTGTCCAGCACGCGCACCTGACCGGAATTGAACAGAACCTCGATAATGCGGTCCTGGATATCCTGTATGCGCAGGTTTTCGTCATGCGTATTCTGGCGGATATCCGCCACCACGATGCGCGGTTGCCGCTTGGCTTTGGCAAATACCGGGGATTGCAACATCTTGTTGGTCAGATTTTCGGCAAAGGCGATGATATCCGAAAGGCTGATTTTAGTATCCAGTTTCAGCCGCTCGGAGGAATCCACTATGGAAACCGAAGTGGTGCGCCCGAAGAAACCGGACGAACCCTGCTGTGTGGCGGTGCATCCGACGAACAATGACAGTGCGGCGCAGAGCGCGAACACATGGCAAAAACGCTTCATCCCGTTATTCTCCTTGTCTTGTTTGTTGTCTTACCCTTACTTTCCGCTCTGCTGCTCTTCCATTACCTGCATGGGGTCAGGCGTAGGAACCCAGATCTGTACATCCGTGGGGAAGCGCAGATGAAAGGTGACAGTTCTGGCCTCCGGCGACTTGCCCATATCCACCAGGCTCTTTTCTCCGTTCTGGGCCAGGGTGACGCGCTGCCATGCAGAAC
>JAEXGX010000058.1 GCA_023450535.1 Pseudomonadota bacterium
TGACTCTCTTCCTCGTGAAAAAGGTTGGGCCGCCACTGAACCGCTCATGCCCGACCCGGCAGGCCGGGCATGACAGTGAAAGTGTCGGCAGGATGAGCGCCAGACGTGAAAAGACGGGGCGTTTACCTCCTTCATAGGCAGGCTGTCATACCGAATTCAGAATAAGACAAATAATTTTATCTGGTATATTGAAGTATTATACTAAAAAAAGACATTAATTTTTCTGTAAGCTCATGTTTTGATTGTAATGTGGGACAAAAAAACTGTTCTCTGTTCATCGTTGTTGTATTTTTACTGGTGCCATGTTACGAAAAAAACGATCCTGCCGACACTTTCACTGTCGGCAGGATTCTTTTTTTCAACTATCTCATTTTGCGCATGCGCTTCTCGTTGTAACGCCAGTCCAACCTTGTTTGCAGCCCGGAGCATGGACTCCAGTTCCAGGTGTGCATAGCGCATGGTAACCCGGGGATCGCCATGCCCGAGCATTTTTTGTACTTCGTACAGCGAGCAACCTTGATTCACCAGAAAACTGGCGAAGGAATGCCGCAAATCATGCAGGCGCACATCGTTCAGATCGAGGTTTTTGCGTAGTTCATTCCAGGTATGAAAAAGGGAACGCAGTGGGCCTGCTCCTGTCTTTCCGGGAAAGAGCCAGTCTGAGCGGCGCGGCAGGGTACGCAACACGTCAAGAGCGGCGTCAGATAAGGGAATATGGCGGGGCTTGCCGGATTTGGACAATGGGAGCGTGATCAGGCGGCGTTCCCAGTCCACATATTCCCAACGGCAGGACAGCATTTCCTGCCGTCTGGCCCCGGTGAGGAGCAACATTTTGATGGCGCATGCGCTGGGCCGTGTAGGGAATTTGTCCAGTGCAGCAAGCAAACGGCGGGCTTCTTCGCTGCTGAGATAACGCTCGGGCAGGGGGGAGACGGGCAGGGGGCGCAATTTCTGGCAGGGGTTTTTCCCTTCGGGAAGGCACTCCCAGATAGATGCACAATGAAACATGAATTTGAGCAGCGCCATGACCCTGTTGCAGGTGGCAGAACTCAGTCCTTTTGCACGCAGTTCGTCGAGCCAGCTTACAATATCCGCACGAGTGATGGTGTTCAGCCGAAAAGACCCCAGTGTGGGCAGAATATGCAGACGTAGCATGCGCTGATCCGTTTTCCAGCTTCTTTTGTGCAGACGCGCATGAGGCAGATAGCGGCCTTCAGAAAAGACAGCCAGGGTCAGAGCAGGAGATGTACGGGCCGGAACACGGCCTTCGGCAAGCCCTGTATACAAGCGGAAGGCGCGGGCACGGGCTTCAGGCGGAGCAAGTTCACGGGTGGAGGCAATGCGGGTGAAGCGGATATGACCTTGTTCATCCCGATGGCGAAAGTACCATGTGCCTTTGCCGCTCCTGCGGAATTCCAGCAGGAAGCCGGGCACCTCCTCATCAAAGTATTGGACAAGTTTAGCCGGACGGTGAAACTCCAGCGTCCGGAGCAGTTCCGTGGTCAAAAGGCATCGCGGCATGACAGGCTCCTGCACCGAAGCTACGGACACCTATCGTACGCCGGCGCGTTCCGCCCGATGGCCTGCCCGCGATGTGCGGACAGGATCATTCTGGCGTTTCGCCTGGATGCGGGCAATGAGAGAAATGGTGCGCGGTGCGGATTACCTGCTCACGGCCTGCGAAGGAGTATGCCAGAGAGAAGAGTACAGTGGTTATTTCAGGAGCATATTGCCCGAGGTACCGCTGTTATGCCGGATGACATATCCCTTCGGGATATGCGCCGCCAACGGCTTGGCCTGGCGGCCTTGCCGGGCGGGAAGGCACGCAGTCAGCTCGCTGACGGCACGGCAAAGCCGTGACCTGCTCACGGCCTGCGAAGGAGTATGCCAGAGAGAAGAGTATAGTGGTTATTTCAGGAGCATATTGCCCGAGGTACCGCTGTCATCGCGGTGATCCTCGACTTCTGTGCCCTTGGGGGGCGTGAAGGTGAAATCCTTGGCGGAGAGTTTTTCATCGGGCTGGAATTTCGCAAAGGTGATGCGGTTGGTGTTGCCGTAGAAGTCCATGACTTGTGCGCGGCGGATGAATCCGCTGGACCTGTCGATCCAGAGCTGGACCTCCACCATCTGCGGAGTGGGTTCTTTGGGGTAAAGCAGCAGGTGTGCGGCGTCGAGCGTTCCTGCGGCCTTTTCTTTGGCCACGTCTTCCCCGGCGGGGATCTCGTTCATGAATTCAACGTCAAAATCGCGGTCCAACGGACTCTGCCCGGTAATCACGGCGATGAGGGAGCGGGAATCTTTCACCATATCGAGGTTATAACGGTAGGCCAGCTCTTCGTCGGGGAGCCAGTTCCAGATGTCCTGTTCTCCCACAAGCAGCAGTTCCGCATGCGGGGGCACACTTTCCCAGCGTACCAGAAGAGGTTTTTGGAACAGCAGAACGCCCGTACGCGTTTCAGTGGTGCCGCTTTCCTGATGGGTGAGTTCCTGCGTGAAGTCGGCGCGGAAGTTCTTCAGCGTTTTGTAGGAGGTCTGCATTTTTGCCACCACATCCTTAACCGATGCCTGAGCAGAAGGCGCGGCGGACGCCGGAAGGGAGATGAGGGCGAGGCTGGCGCAGACGAGCGCTGTGCAGAGGCTGGAACGAAAAAGATGGGAAAGGGACATGAAGTCTCCGGGCGAGCAAGCCACTATTACGCCCATATAATAAAAAGTTTTGCAGGTTGGAGGGGGTACGGGGGAGGAAGGAAGCTTTTGAAAAAGCTTCCTTCCTCCCCCGCCATAATCTATTCTTCGTATTCTTCCTCTTCCTCGTCGGAAGCGAAGCCGAAGTTGTCCACGAGCACGGGGCCGAAGTACATGGCAGTGTCGTCGAGGTCTTCTTCAATACGCAGGAGCTGGTTGTATTTGGCGATACGGTCGGAGCGGGAGAGGGAGCCGGTCTTAATCTGGCCCGCGTTCACGGCCACGGAGAGATCAGCGATGAAGGAGTCCTCGGTTTCGCCGGAGCGATGGGAAATGACCGTGGCATAGCCGGCAGTCTTGGCGATTTCGATGGTATCCATGGTTTCGGTCAGGGTGCCGATCTGGTTCACCTTGATCAGAATGGCGTTGGCAATGCCGTCTTCAATTCCTTCCTGGAGGATATAGGGGTTGGTCACGAACACGTCGTCGCCTACCAGTTGCACCGCCTCGCCAAGGCGGGCGGTAAGCATGCGCCATCCGTCGCGGTCGTCTTCGGACATGCCGTCCTCAATGGAAACAAGGGGATAGCGTTCGGCAAAGTCGGCCAGCCATTCCACCATTTCAGCGGAGGAAAGCACCTTGTTTTCGCCTTTGATGTGGTACTTGCCGTCCTGATAGAACTCGGAGGCGGCAGCGTCGATGGCAAGAGCCACTTCCGCACCGGGGATATAGCCCGCTTCTTCAATGGCCTCTACGAGGTAGCGGAAGGCTTCATCGTGGCTCTTGAGGTTGGGAGCGAAACCGCCTTCGTCGCCTACGCTGGTGACGTGACCGTCGCGCTCAAGCAGGGCCTTCAGGGTATGGAAGACTTCCGCGCCGATGCGCAGGGCGTCATGGAAGGTTTCCGCACCGATGGGCATGATCATGAATTCCTGAATATCCAGGTTGTTTGGAGCATGAGCGCCGCCGTTGATGACGTTCATCATGGGTGCGGGCATGATCTTGGCGTTGATCCCACCGAGATACTGATACAGGGGCAGGCCCAGAAATTCGGAAGCGGCGCGGGCCGTGGCGAGGGAGACGCCCAGCATGGCGTTGGCGCCGAGGCGGGACTTGTTGTC
>JAEXGX010000135.1 GCA_023450535.1 Pseudomonadota bacterium
CTTGCTTCCGTATTGGCCAGCACGCCGTGATCAGGAGCTTTTTCCGGGGCAGCCAAAGGGGACTCCCATTGAATATCGCTATCGTTCGTGCTTTCAGGCAGCGGAGCGAAAAAATTTTCAGCTCCCGCAGCATCCTGCACAGGTTTTTCCTGCGCGCTCCCTTCGTGTTCCGGCATTTCATCCGTTATGAAATCCAACGGAGCCGCAACCTCGACAGGCGAACTCGCAGCCTTGCCCAGGGGAGGCAATGTTCCTTCCCCTTCTTGATCGGGCTGATGCCCCTCTGCCGGCACATCTTCCGAAGCGACGCTCTGCGGAGGGTCTTCACCCTGCTCCGCACCCTCTTCGGTCACATCCACACCCACAGCGCGCAGACTGTGAAGCAGGGTTTGCGTCACGGCCTCGGTTGCAGCGTGATCCGCCTTACTCTGCGGGATCTCCAGATGAGCCAGAACCTCATCCACGGCGGAGAAGCGCGCGGCCCGGCTGTTGTCCACCAGAGCGGATTCGCTTTCCACCACAAGACTGCCCGGTTCCAACGAAGGATCTCTGAGTACTTCCCAAGCAGACACGCGCGAGTTGACATGACGCGCGTCCGATAAAATATCATGAACCAGGTCGGCATCCTCCGGGTTGACCCGGACTGAAAAAGAGCGCTTGTCCAGCAATGCTCTCATGCTCTGATCCAGCAGGGAAGACAGCACCTCCGCACGCTCCGCACGGATGACAAGGCCAGTGCCTTTCTCCGCCACTTCGCGCACCAGCGCAGTCAAATCGTGCCGCCAGGCTTCGAAAATTGCGGCGCATTGCTCCTGGATGCCGATAAGCACCGATCCGGTGGCATTGGCCAGTTCTTCCCGCGCCTGCGTCAGTTCCTCGCGCGCCTGTGCGCGCCCTTCCGCCAGCCCGGCTTCATGGGCCGAACTCTGCCAGCTTTCAGCCTGTTTCCGGGCTGCTTCTGCCTGCCGCATTTCCTCCGCAACCTTTTCACGCTCGCACGTAACCCCGGCACGGATAGCTTCAGCTTCGCTTATAATTTGTTCAGCCCGTCCACGAGCCTCGGTTTCCAGCGCTTCGCCGCGCCTGCGAGCCTGAAGCAGCAGTTCACGCACCCGTTCCGTAGCGCGGGCGCGCACCCGTTCCATATAGTCATTTTCTGTCTGCTTGCTCCACTGCTCGCGCTGCGTCGCATTATACAGCCGCTCAAGAGTGGTTTCCCGATCGCTTTGCGGCCCCATGAAAATAGTGCCGTAGACCTTGCCGCCGACAATTTCCCGCCCTCCGGCATGACCGGATTCACGGGAAACGCCTTCGGAAGGCACGGTGCCGGAACTGTCATTGCTAGATGAAGGCATCGCCGCCGCCTCCGCGGTTGATCACAATTTTGTTCGTGCCTTCGAGCCTGCGCACGATCTTCACAATATTCTGCTGCGCGCCTTCCACTTCGGACAGGCGGGCCGGTCCCATATATTCCAGTTCTTCGCGGATCATATTGCCCGCACGTTCGGACATGTTCTTGAAGAAACGTTCCTTCAATTCTTCGGAAGCGCCGCGCAACGCCAACGTAAGGTCGTCGTTGTTGACTTCCTTGAGCAGCTCGCGCATGCCCCGATCGTCCAGAAGCTTGCAATCTTCAAACACAAACATGAGGTTGCGGATGTCTTCGGCCATCTGGGAGGATTCCTCCTCGATTTCCGAAAGCACTTCCTCTTCCGTGGCGCGATCCACGTTGTTGAGGATTTCTGCCACGCTTTGCACGCCGCCGACCTTCTTGCCTTCCTTGCCGCCCATAGCGATCAGCTGACTTTGCAAAACCCGGTCCACCTCCATCAGCATCTCCTCTGGGACGGACTCCAGCTTGGCCAGGCGCATCAGCACTTCCGCCCGTACTCCGGCGGGCAGCATGGACAACATGGTGGCGGCCTGATCCGGCTTGAGGTGCCCGAGAATAAGCGCCAGCGTCTGAGGGTGTTCACTGCGCAGCAACTGGGCAAGCATACGGGGACTCACCCGTTCCAATTCGCGGAAGGGTACCGGCCCGGTTTCAAGTTCGAGCGAGTCCATCACGTATTTGGCGGTTTCCCCGTCCAGGTTGGCCATGAGCAGACGCTTGGCCGCATCTTCCCCGCCGGACACCACATCCATGCCCGTAACGAGCGACTGATGGAACTCACGCAGAACACCTTCCACATCTTCGCGGGGGACAGGCGGCAAATCTACGATGGCTTTGGAAATTGCGGTAATTTCCTGACGGTCCATACGCTTGAACACGTCCGCCGTGAACTTATCGCCCAGGGCGAGCAGAAGAACCGCTATTTTCTGTGAGCCTTTAAGATCCATACCAGTCACTCCTTAAACTGCATTTCTCGACGCAAATTTTTCACAGAACCATTGTACCGGGGCACATTACTGATTGCATACTCAAACCACTTACGGCACAAATTCCGTCAAATTCCCGACGAAAAAACCGCGCGTTCCGCTGCGGCAAAACATATGCAAATTACTTGCCAGATGCAAGAAAGTAAATGTATTCCCTAAAACAGTTGGACATTTGGGCAATTTCAAAGTGAAATTGCCCAAATGTCCAATGATGAAAACATGACGCGTCTCCCAAAATCGTCCGGCCGAGCGTCTAGAACATTTTGCGGTTGAAAATATCTGCCAGCCAAACCCTATGTCCTGCCCCGCAGGTTTGACGCCTGAAGCCGGAGCCTTACGACACAAGTGAATTGCAGCTATCCGGCGTCACGGCGAAGTCTCGCTCCTCTCGACTTCGAGAGCATTTCGTCATGAAATGCTCTCATGCTCGCGGCCGGACAGAATCCTCTTTCTTTTGCAGCACCAGCTCAACGCAGATAGCGCACAGCATTTTCAAACAGGGCCGTTCCGGGCAATTCATATTCTCCACGGCTCCAGCGAGGGGCGTTGGTCGCGTGATTAAATGCCTCGGGATGCGGCATGAGCCCCAGCACATGTCCGGTGGGATCGGTAAGCCCGGCAATGGCGCGCGGCGAACCGTTGGGGTTGGCCGGATACTCCATGGTGGGGCGGCCGCTTTGCGGGTCGGCATAAGATAAGGTGACAAGGTTTTCCGCTTCCAGACGATCCAGAGTGGTGTCATCAGGCGCCACCAGCCGGCCCTCGCCGTGACGTACCGGCATCATCAGATGGTTAAGCCCTTTGGTAAACACGCAGGGACTTTGCGGATTCACTGCGAGGCGCACCCAACGATCCTCATAACGGGCTGACGCGTTATGAGTGAGTGAAACCTGGCGTTCGAAGCGCTTGCCGTCCAGAGCGGGCAGAAGGCCCAGCTTGACCAAGAGCTGAAAACCGTTGCAAATGCCGAGCATGAGCTTGCCGTCGTCAAGAAAACGGCTCAGGTGTTCCAGCAGAGGCACGCCGGCCTTATCCGCAAGATGCAGCCAGCGCTGGGCCGCCGCCTGAGCCGCGCCCAGGTCGTCCCCGTCAAGAAATCCGCCGGGGAATACCAGCATGTGATAATCTTCAAGCCGGGTTTCACCTTCCACAATATCGGAAAAATGCACGATATCGGCGCGATCCGCGCCTGCGAGCAGCGCTGCGTGTGCGCTTTCCGCATGGGAATTGGTTCCATAGCCGGTGAGCACCAAAACATTGACCTTGGCCATTATGCGCTCCGAGGAGGGTTGATGGGATCCGCATCTGCCGGAAAACACGCTATAGCGGGATTTCCGACGTAAAAACAATGCTTCCCGCCAGTTTTTTGCCGAAAAAAACGCCCCTCTTTCTTTTATAAGGGGGATAAAGTATAGTGAACAAAAGCATAATGCGTCAATGGGGTGCCATTTTCCCTGATTTGTGCCATATGTAGAAGATCGTTGCGCGCCGCGCAACGGAATCCTATGTGTTCCGAAATGGAACCCGGCGCGATAAAGCCGTAGCCTGCTCATTATGTTCAGGACTGCTGACGCTGTCAGCAGTTCGAGCTTTGCCGTTTTGTCGAATCTCTCCCCCTGCGGGGGCAAACCCTAAAGGAAGTTTTGATGAAGACCAAGTTCATTTTCGTCACCGGCGGTGTTCTTTCCTCCCTCGGCAAGGGCCTTGCGGCTGCTTCTCTTGGCGCGCTGCTCAAAGCGCGCGGACTGTCCGTCACCATCCAGAAGCTGGATCCGTACATCAACGTGGACCCCGGCACCATGAGCCCTTTCCAGCACGGTGAAGTCTTTGTCACCGATGACGGAGCGGAAACCGACCTCGATCTCGGCCACTATGAGCGCTATCTGGGCGTGCCGCTTTCCCAGAAAAACAACACCACTTCCGGGCGTATCTATTACGATGTCATCACCAAGGAGCGCCGGGGCGACTATCTCGGGGGAACCGTACAGGTGATCCCGCACATCACCGACGAAATCAAGCGCACCGTGCTCAGTCTGGCTCAGGGCGACAATCCTCCCGATGTAGCGCTGATCGAAATCGGCGGAACCGTGGGCGACATCGAAGGCCTGCCTTTTCTTGAAGCCATGCGTCAATTGCGCACCGAACTCGGCCGCGACAATTGTCTGAACATCCACCTCACGCTTGTGCCCTACCTGCGCTCGGCGGGCGAACACAAAACCAAACCCACCCAACATAGCGTAAAGGAGCTGCTCTCCATCGGCATTCAGCCCGACGTCATTCTTTGCCGTTGCGAGGAACCCATTCCCGCAGAGGTCAAGCGCAAAATCGCCCTGTTCTGCAATGTGGACGAAGACGCCGTGTTTTCTTCCGTAGACGTGAAAAACGTGTATGAAGTCCCTCTCAAATTCTATGATGAGGGTTTTGACCAGAAAATCGCCATCATGCTCCGGCTGCCCGCGCGCAACGCCGACCTCACCGCCTGGCGCCAGCTCATCTATGATTTCGATCACCCGGAAAGCAAGGTAACCATCGCCATTGTGGGCAAATATGTTGAACTGAAAGAAGCCTACAAAAGCCTGCATGAAGCTCTCACCCACGCGGGCGTGGCCAACCATGCCACCGTGGATCTGCGCTATGTCAATTCCGAGGAAATCTCGGCGGACAATGTGGAAAAAATCTTTGCCGAATGTGACGGCATTCTGGTGCCGGGCGGTTTTGGCTACCGGGGCGTGGAAGGCAAGATTGAAACCATCCGCTATGCCCGCGAAAAAAAGATTCCCTTCTTCGGCATCTGCCTCGGTATGCAGTGCGCGGTAATCGAGTTTGCCCGTCATGTAGCCGGTATCGCCAAGGCCAATTCCGAAGAATTTGATCCTTTGGGAGCGGACAAGGTCATCTACCTCATGACCGAGTGGTACGACTTCCGCAAGCAGGCTGTGGAAACCCGGGATGAAGCCAGCGACAAGGGCGGCACCATGCGTCTGGGTGCGTATCCCTGCAAGGTTCTGCCCGGCACTCACGCCGGAGATGCCTATCAGAAACCCGAAATCTCCGAGCGTCACCGCCACCGCTATGAATTCAACAATGCGTATAAGGATATTCTGGCCGAGCACGGCATGATCTTCAGCGGCACCTCTCCCGACGGATCGCTGGTGGAAATGGTCGAAGTGCCCGAACATCCCTGGTTTGTAGGTTGCCAGTTCCACCCGGAATTCAAGTCCAACCCCATGCATGCCCACCCGCTGTTCAAGGCTTTTATCGGCGCGGCGGTGAAGCAACGCACAGAAAACCGCTTTTAGCTACACAGGGTTGAGGTGCTGAAAACCTTTCAAGCTCCGCCGTTTTTACGGCGGGGCTTTTTTGCGTGCGAGTAGATCCTTTCGTCTTTGACGAAGCCCCCATTCGTGAGTATTCTTGCAAAAAATACCACATTATCATTTCACCTGAACCTTGCAGAGCTTTGCATGCGCCAACTCCCGCTTTACGATATTCTTTGCCGCAGTCATTTCATTCTGGCCGGTCCCTGTGCGCTGGAAGACTTCGGTCTGGCCCTGGATACCGCACACGGTGTCAAGGAAGCTGCTGAGGCCGCTGGCCTGCCCGCAGTCTTCAAAAGTTCGTGGGACAAGGCGAACCGTACTTCCGGCGCCGGTTTTCGCGGCCCAGGCCTGACCGTGGGGCTGGAGTGGCTGGCCCGCATCAAGGAAGAAACGGGGCTGCCCATCGTTACGGACATCCATCTGCCCGATCAGGCCGCGCCTGTGGCCGAAGTGGCGGATATTCTACAAATTCCCGCCTTTCTTTCCCGCCAGACGGATCTACTCCTGGCCGCCGCCGCCACGGATCGCATTGTCAACGTCAAAAAGGGCCAATTTCTCGCCCCTTGGGATATGGGGCCGGTGAAAAACAAAATCGAGGCCGCAGGCAACCCGCGCGTTCTGCTGACCGAACGCGGGGCGAGCTTCGGCTACAATAACTTGGTGGTGGACTACCGTTCCTTTCCCATCATGCAGGAACTTGGCGTTCCGGTGGTGTTTGACGCCACCCACTCGGTCCAGCTTCCCGGCGGGCGGGGCACATCCTCAGGCGGCCAGCGGCAGTTCGTGCCGGTGCTGGCCAGGGCCGCAGCGGCGGCAGGCGTCAACGGCGTGTTTCTGGAGACGCATCCCGATCCGGACAAAGCTCTGTGCGACGGCCCCAACAGCTGGCCTCTCGTCAGACTGGAAGGTCTGCTACGCGAACTTGCGGCTATCTGGAGCATTTCCCATG
>JAEXGX010000263.1 GCA_023450535.1 Pseudomonadota bacterium
CCGCTGATCAGGTTGAAGGAAAACTTTTTGCGTGTTTTCTTCTCCTGCCGCCGTTGTCGTCAGGTGAAACCGTACCCTCTCCAAAGGCATAAAGGTTGCGGCCTGTGCTCTTTTCACACATGAGGAGTGTTTCCTCTTGCCAATATGACGGAAAGGACGTATATCTTTTTGTCCGAATTTATGAGGAGTGTACCATGAAAGACGGCATTCATCCCAAAGTGTATAATGCAAAGATTACCTGCGCCTGTGGTTTTCAGGTGGAAACTTTGTCCACCAAGGGCGAAGAGGTGCATGTGGAAATTTGCTCCAACTGCCACCCCTTCTTTACCGGCAAGCAGCGTTTTGTGGATACCGCTGGTCGTATCGACCGCTTCCGCAAGAAGTACGCCAAGTTCGAGAAGTAGAACCGGTTTGCCGCTTCGCGCCGGATTTGCAACCTCCCCAGGGCGACCCTATCCGGGCTGCTGTGGGGAGGCTTTATGCGTTATTCAAAGCGTATTTGGCTCTGCCGCCGTTTTTCGGTGTGCAGTCCCGCCGCATTTTTTTGTGCGCCCGGTTTCCGCCTCCTGCCTGAGCGGCAAGATAGGTGGAAATACGGACTGTGAAGCGAGTGTATGAGTCTGATGACAGCGACCGCATTGCATGCCGTGCTGCTGACGCCTCTGGTTGCCCTGCCGCGAACGGCCGAACGCCTGGAAGGGAGCGACACTGTGGGGTCTGGTGGAATGCACTTTTTTTCCCTGCTTGAAGCGGTCCCTGGCCCTGTGTCCGGGGCTGCCGGGAGCGACCGGGATGAAAAAGTCCCTTTGCCGGACTCTGCAAGCGATATGCGGGAGGGCATCCGGAATGATATTCAGGATGAGTCCGGCGCATGGGGCGGCATGGTGGCGGATATGGCGCGTCCTTCACCCCGGAGCCGGCAAGGCAGGCACGGAGAAGGGAAAGTTCCTGCGCGTTCCTGTCCCACGGTGGGCGGGCAGGCCGTTATGGAAGGCATTCTGATGCGCAACGGCGGCCGCTATGCCGTAGCTGTGCGCCGGAAGAACGGCGATATCTTTGTTGAACGGCGGGGATGGTTCGGGTTGACGCGGCGTGGCCTGCTTTCCCGGCCTTTTCTGCGCGGGTTCCCCCTTCTGGTGGAGACACTGGTTAACGGTATCCGTGCGCTGAATCGTTCGGCGGAATTGACCGGAGAGGAGGGCGGAACAGAGGGCGGTCCCTCGCGGGTGCAGCTCTTTTTCACCTTGCTGGCGGCCTTCGGCCTTGCCGCGCTCATGTTTGTGGTGGTTCCGCACCTGTTTTCCCTGGGGATGCAGGTTCTTGGTCTGGGCGGCGGCATGGAAGGTTTTTCTTTCCATATGTGGGACGGCCTGTTCAAGTTCGCCATTTTTATCGGCTATATCGCCGCTATTTCCTTTGTGCCCGAAATACGCCGGGTTTTTCAGTACCACGGTGCGGAGCATAAGGTCATTGCCGCTCTGGAATCCGGTGACTCCGTGTCCGCCAGGAGCGCCATGCGGCACAGCCGTTTGCATGCCCGTTGCGGTACTACATTCATGCTTTTTGTGCTTTCCGTGGCCATTCTTGCGCACGCGGCTGCCGTTCCGCCCTTCCTTGCGGTGTGGGGGCCGGAAAATGCCGTACTGCGACATGCGGGCGTATTGCTGTTTAAAATATTGCTGATGATCCCCGTCAGTTCGCTGGCCTATGAGTTGATCCGTCTGGCCGCTAGGCTTGGAGCGTCCTGGCCGGGGCGCATTCTGCGCGCGCCGGGTTTTCTGCTTCAGCTTCTGACCACGCGGGAACCGGATGCAGATCAATTGGAAGTCGCGGTTGTGGCATTGCGCGAGGCATTGGGCGCCGACGCCCCGGAAAATATGCACACCGTGTCCTATACTGTACTGGAATAACAGGGAGGACGACCCCTCCCCAAGATATGCAAGGAGTGCCCATGCTCGCCAAGCTGGAAAATTTGGAAAAACGCTATATGGAGCTGGAAGAACAGCTTGCCGCGCCGGACGCTTACGAGAATCAGGAGCGTTACCGCAAACTCGCCAAGGCTCACGCTGATTTGAGCGATGTGGTTACCCTGTTCCGCCATTATCGTGATCTTGACCGGCAATTGGCAGAGAACAAGGCCCTGTTGAACGATGCCGACATTGATATGCGGGAAATGGCGCAGGAGGAAATCAGCCACATCGAGGAAGAGATGCCCAATCTGGAACAACGCCTCAAGTTGTTGCTGCTTCCGCCTGACCCGCTGGATGAAAAGAATATCGTGCTGGAAATCCGCGCGGGTACCGGCGGTGAAGAAGCTGCGTTATTTGCCGGGGATCTTTTTCGTATGTATTGCCGCTATGCCGAAATTATGAACTGGAAAGTGGAAATCATCGACGAAAGTCCCACTGATAACGGTGGATACAAGGAAGTTATCGCCTTGATATCCGGTAATCGGGTGTACAGCCACCTCAAATATGAATCCGGCACCCACCGTGTGCAGCGCGTGCCCGCCACGGAGTCTCAGGGCCGTATCCATACTTCCGCCGCCACTGTGGCTGTGATGCCCGAAGCGGAAGAGGTAGACGTGGACATCAAGCCGGACGATTTGCGCATCGACGTGTACCGGGCATCCGGTGCGGGCGGGCAGCATGTCAATAAGACCGAATCCGCCGTGCGTATTACGCACATTCCCACCGGAGTTGTGGTGACCTGCCAGGATGAAAAATCCCAGCACAAAAACAAGGCGCGCGCTATGAAGGTGTTGGCTTCCCGCATCCTCCAGGCCGAGCGCGAAAAACAGCACTCCGAACAGGCTGCGGATCGCAAGTCCCAGGTTGGTTCCGGTGATCGCTCCGAACGTATCCGCACCTATAACTTCCCGCAGGGCCGGGTGACCGATCACCGCGTCAATCTTACCCTGTATGCGCTGGATCGCTTTATGGACGGCGATATTGAGAGCATGATCGAGGCTCTTGCCGCTCAAGCGCAGGCCGATGCCCTCAAAGCCGAAGCTGAAGGTGCAGGAATGTAGATGATTTCGGGCGGGGGAACAGAAAACAGGCAATTTTCCCTCTGCCAGTACGGGATGAGGGAAAACTCTCCCCGTTTTTGGGTGAAGGGCAGCCCAATAGAGCAATTTCACTTTGAAATGCTCTACGGAGTTGAGCGAAGCGAGACTCATCTCTGCTCTCTTTGTCTGTAAGGCGTTTCACGCCAACAGCTAAAGGCTCCGCGAGACTGGCAACCGCAATTCACTTGTGGCATTTAGCTTTGGTGGAGGCGTGAAACCCGCAGGCCAGAACATCGTGTCTCGGTCTGCACAATTTCAATGTTGAACGGCTCTAAGTGTAAGGATATTTTATGAGTGATTTTGAATCCGGCTCTGAAGAGCAGGGGCAAGCCGGCGTTCTTTCGGAAGAAGAACTGCGGGAACCTCGCATGTACCGGGTGCTTTTGTTCAATGACGACTACACCACCATGGAATTTGTCATTCTGGTTCTGGTGGATATTTTTCGCAAAACGGCGGAAGAAGCGTCGGAAATCATGCTGGCCGTACACAAAAGCGGTGTCGGCGTGTGTGGCGTTTACCCGCGCGAAATTGCTGAATTTAGGGTGCGTGAAGTGGAAAAACGGGCGCGACTTGCGGGCTTTCCGTTGCGTTGCTCCATGGAGGAAGATGACTGATGGGCCGATCCCTCATGCAGGCGCTTGCTCTGGCGGTAATGGACATGCGCCGCCGCCGCAACGAATGCCTGACTCTTGAGCATGTCCTGCTGGCCATGACCCATGAACGCATCGGGCGTATCATTCTTGAAGGTCTTGGCGTGGATTTGGGCGAGCTACGGCACGCGCTGGACGAGCATCTTTCCCGTTTTCTGCCTGCGCTGGAAGAAGGCGCCGTGCTGGAAGTGGTGCAGAGTCCGGCAGTGGAACGCGCACTGGAACGAGCGCTCATGCACATGCAGTCTGCCGGGCGCAGCCGCGCTGAAGTCGGCGATTTGCTGGCCGCCATGTATGAAGAGGAAGACAGTTTCGCCGTCTACTTTCTGCGCCGCCAGGGCATCAGCCGCCTGGACATTCTGGATTTCATCTCCCACGACCTGCCGCAGATTGTGCACGAGCAGAGTTTTGAAGCCGACATCGCCCGTGTGGGCGAGGCCCGGCAACGGGGGGAAGGGGAGGATGGAGAGCCGGGCGAGGGGCAGGAGAACCGTAAGGCCTCTGCCCTGGAAAAATATACCCGCGACTTGGTGGAACTGGCCCGGAGTGGAGGTATCGACCCTCTGGTAGGGCGGGAAAATGAAATTTCCCGCGTAATGGAAGTACTTTCCCGCCGCCGCAAGAATAACCCTTTACTGGTGGGCGAGCCGGGAACCGGCAAGACAGCCGTAGCCGAGGGGCTGGCTCTGCGCATTGCCGAGGGGCGCGTGCCCGAAAGCTTCCGCAATGCGCCGGTTTACTCCCTGGATATGGGAGCGTTGCTGGCCGGGGCGCGCTACCGGGGGGATTTTGAATCCCGCATAAAGAGCGTGGTGCGCGAACTGGGTGAGCACCCGGGCGCGATCCTGGTGATTGATGAAATCCATACCATCGTGGGTGCGGGGGCCACATCCGGCGGCAGTATGGATGCTTCCAATCTGCTCAAGCCGGTATTGGCTTCGGGCGGTCTGCGCTGTATCGGATCGACCACGCATGAGGAATTCCGCAATCATTTTGAAAAAGACCGGGCACTGTCCCGCCGCTTTCAGCGTATTGAAATCAATGAGCCCTCTGAAGCGGATTGTCTGGAAATTCTGCGCGGACTTCAGCCGAAATATGAAATGTTCCACAAGGTGCGCTATTCCAAGGGCGCTGTTCAGGCTGCTGTGGAACTCTCTTCCCGTTATGTGCGGGATCGCCTGCTTCCGGATAAGGCCATTGATGTGATGGATGAAGCCGGGGCCGCGGCTTCTCTGCGGCCCGGTTTCAAGCCCGGAGCAATGGTTGCCGTACAGGACATGGAACGGGTGGTAGCCCGCATGGCAGGGTTGCCGCCGCGTGCCGTGAACCGGGGGGAAAAGGAGCGGCTGCGGAGTCTGGAAGAGGACCTGCGGTCCAGGATTTTCGGTCAGGATGAAGCGGTAAGCGGTGTCACCCGAGCCATTCTGCGTTCCCGCGCGGGATTGGGCAAGGCTGAACGCCCTGCCGCGTCATTTCTTTTTCACGGCCCCACCGGCGTGGGCAAGACGGAACTGGCCAAGAG
>JAEXGX010000278.1 GCA_023450535.1 Pseudomonadota bacterium
TACTGATCATGATGGTCGCATCCGCATTCCCGAAGTGCGAGAGGCCGTTCGTTGGACCTGCGCCCGCCTGGCCGATCCGGCTTCGTTAGTTAATCCTCCAGACGCCATGCCCCTCAGCGCCATCCGCTCAGACACACCCGAAGGGCAGACCCTGCTCGCCGCCGCACGGCACGTCCTTGACACGCTCGGCAAGCCGGAAGCGGACAGCCTGAGCCAACAGGACGCCATGGATGCCGCCGCGCACGCGGCGCAACAGCTGTTCAACGGGGACGGCATTTTTCCCCCTGACGAAAAGCTCCCGGACGATGTGCAGACCTTCATCACTCAGGCACTGACTTTTGTCGGCGGAAGAAAAGACGCCGGAGGCCAACCCGGCATCAACCGCGAAATTGCCGCCGTGTTTCTTCAGCTTATTCGCGACTGGCGCTCCTGGCAGAGCGGTGTGTCCGCGCTTTCCCTTCCCGTGGGGGATGACACAGCAAGAGCCTGGGCGCTCATACTCCAACTCAAACCCAAGATCGACGATTATTTCCTGCGCTGCCAACTGGCTTCCTTTGCGCCTGGAGCCGAATCCGGCATCAGTTCCGTTGTTGAAGAAAAACTCCCGACCGAAGATGAACACGGCATTCTGCAAAGCTCCGCTCTGGCCGATCTGCCCCTGGCCCGCGTGGAAGCGGATCGGCCGTTGCAACCCGTTTCCGGGATCAATCCCGCCTGGGCGGATCAAACAGAGGAGCTGTTCCGCCTGGTGGCTCCCATTTTGCCGCACTCCGACCACATGAGCCGGGAGGACTGGCTTGCCGTTCAAACCGCATTCAATGGCTATATCGAAGCCATCAATGAGAAACCCACGCCCCAAACCTCTACTCCCGTGGATATTCCCCCTCAGGCTCCGCCCGAGGATATGGAAAAAATTCTCGGAACGAAGGGCATGGACGCGCTGCTCGGCGGCGAGGTGGCTGCCCGTTTCGACAAACTGGTACAAAAAGATCTGGCTGTTCCCTCCGGATCCGGCGGGGTAGCGGATGTGGAAAAACTTGTGATTTTTCACCGGCATCTGCACCGGCTGTTGATGAATTTCGTCTCCTTCCACGATTTTTACAACCTGAGCGGCCAAGCGGCATTCCAAAACGGCGTGCTTTATATGGACGGCCGCAGTTGCCGTCTTTGCGTACCTGTGGCCAATGTGGACAAGCATTCCGCCATGGCCACTTTCAGTAACCTTTGTCTCGCCTACTGCGAATGCAGGCGGATCAGAAAAAATTCTGCCGACAGCTCCCCGGAGGGAACCATCACTATTGTCGCAGCGATTACGCAGGGCGACGCCGATTTGCTCATTCCCGGGCGTAACGGCGTATTCGTGGACAACCTGGGCAACGATTGGGACGCTACACTGGTCAAGCTGGTACAGGCTCCCATCAGCCTCCGGCAGGCGCTCTGGGCTCCGTACAAACGTGTAGCCCGCATGGTCACAGAACAACTGGCCAAGTACTCCTCAAACAGGACCTCATCTGTGGACGCAGCAGCAGCCAAGAAGCTGGACGACTTTACCAGGGATCTCAGTTCCGGTAAAACCTCAAGCTTCGATATTGGCAAAAGCGCCGGAATATTTGCTGCTGTCGGTCTGGCCATGGGCGCCCTGGGCACGGCGCTGGCCTCCATCGTTCAGGGGCTGCTGTCCCTGAGCTGGTGGCAACTGCCTCTGCTGGTACTCGCCCTGTTTCTGGTGTTTTCCGGCCCCTCTCTGCTTATGGCCTGGCTCAAACTGCGCAAGCGCACTCTGGGGCCGCTGCTTGAGGCTTCCGGCTGGGCGGTGAACAGCTTTGCCCCCATTAATCTGCGTATCGGCACGGCGTTGACGCAAAAAGCGAAGCTGCCCCCCAACGTTCGCCACGATATGAAAGATCCTTTCCGGGATCAAAATCCGGCAAAATGGCCCACCTTTGTCCTGCTGATCGCGCTGTTGGCTGGAGCCGTAGTCGGAGGGTTGATCTACACAGAACGAATGGAGAATCCTTTTTCCGCATGGATGGAGCGCGTAGAACGGGACAAGGTTCCGCACTCCTCTCCCGCAAAATAGAGCCTACTTTCCCCACACCTCACGCATGACACGCAACGCATTGCCGGAACAGATCATATCCATTTCACGCGGGGTGAAATGTTTTGCCAGCGCTGCGGCCAGGCGAGGCATCCCGGCATAATCGCGGAATTCCAATTTGCTGGAGATACCGTCGAAATCCGAGCCAAGAGCCAACGCCCCCAATCCCGCCTTATTTCTAATATACAGAGCATGGCGCACGATATCGTCAATGAGGGTGACCTCGCTCCCCGCGCGCAGGAAGATGCCGAAAAAATTCACCCCGACCACGCCGCCGCGCTCCCCGACGAGATGCAGCAGGTCATCAGACAAACAGCGCGAATGGTCACACAGAGCCCTGGCGCAAGAATGGGAGGCGATAAATGGCTTTTGCGAAAATTTTGCCACATCCCGCACTCCACCATCAGACAGG
>JAEXGX010000036.1 GCA_023450535.1 Pseudomonadota bacterium
GGTCCGGCGGGCAGGTACCGATCAGCGCGTAGTCCTCCCCGCCGCGAAAAGCGAACACGGCCGCGTTCTCTTCATGCTCTGCGGCGAAACGCCGCACTTCTTCGGGCAGAGCGTCTTCCGGCAGGGCAATATCCGCACCAAGGCCCGCCCGGCGGCCATCCAGCAGGCGAGGCAGATCCCGGGCCAGCCCATCGGAAAGATCCATCAGCCCCACGCGTTCCGTCCGGCCTTCCTTTTCCGCCAGTTCCGCCAGAGCGAGGCCGAAGGCCACACAAGGTTCCGGCACAAGATGCGCCGCGCAGGCTTGGGGATAGTTCTGCCGCGCCCGGCAGACATCCTCCGGCACAAGGCATTCTTCCAGCGCCAGCAATCCGGCGCGGGCCAAGCCGATTTCCCCACAGGCGAAGACAATATCCCCGGATCGGGCGCGGCCCCGCCGGAGATCGCCATGTTCCACGCCGCCCCAGGCGGTAATGGAAACATGCAGCAGCGCCGCGCGGGCGAGATCCCCCCCGGCCAGCGCCATATTCCAGCGCCCGGCCAAATCCGCCATGCCGGAAAAACAGGCTTCCAGCCATTCGCCGTCTTCCCGGCCCGTCAGGGTCAGGCCCAGAGCAAAGCCCTCCGGGGCCGCCCCGGCGGAAGCGAGATCGCTCACATTTACAGCCAAAGCCTTCCAGCCCAATTCATAGGGCGTGAAGTACCGGGTGCGGAAGTGGGCATCTTCCACAAACACGTCGCAGGTCAGCGCGCGCGGGCGCATTGATCGTGTCAGCAGCGCGCAATCGTCTCCGCGCCCCAGCAGCAGCCCCTTGCCGGAACGCGGAAAATGCGCGTCCAGCAGGGCCAGAATATCGTCTTCACTGCGTGGAACCATCGACGCCCCCCCCAGATCTGATCAATCTTTATGTTGCTCTTCAGAGTGCTGACAACGCCCGCGCAAGCGGGCTTTGTCAGCATGTTGATAAACCGGGGCCACGCCCCGCACCCCGCCGGAACCGAGCCGGTCTGGCAGGGAGATACTCTCCCCCGGACCCCCATGATTATGCCATAATATCATAATAGTGGGCGCAGGGCGTAACACGCCCGCACCAAAACAGGAGTATCGACAGCTCACCGCATATAGTTTTCATACAGAAGCGGGAACTGTTCCTTATGGGCGATCAGTACTCGTTCAAAACGCTCTTCAAAATACCCCTCGCTGAGAGTGGCCCCGTTGCGGGCCTTAAGTTCCTCTGTGGCGGCATCTCTCCGGGCCCGGAACTCTTCGGGACTTTCGCCGTCAAGAGGCATGGCTTCTTCCAGTGGCGGTGATGTCAGTTGGATAAACTGGTCGACTTCCCGCAGCAGGCCGCGCAGCAGCGTGGGATCGGGCGGCAGAGATGCGCCGTCCTTGACCGCTGTTTTCTGCATGAAAGAGAGGAAGCGCGTATTGAACCCCTGCAGGCCGCGCACCCGGATGATATCCAGACTGTCGGCGGATTGCAAAATCATGCCTTCCAGGGTTTGCTGGCCGGCCTGACCGTGCATGATAAGACCGGCCGCCGCGTCCCGGTATGCGTCGCTCGCGCCTTCTCCGCGCAGGTAGGATTGCAGTTTCGCCGCGCTTTTATCTTCGTCCAGGTCCGCCCCATTGGAGCGCCGCCCCGAATCATGGAAGGCGATGGCCCGGTACAGGGCGTACTCGTCCACTTGTAGCCCCGCGCTTTTATATATTCCCGCCAGGGCCTTGCCGAAGATCAGTGCCCGGCAGACATGCTCGCGACCGTGGATGCCCGTGGGGTCGAAGTCCATTTCCTTGGCCCGGTACAGTTCCAGAATACTGGGTAATTCCTCGGTTTTAAACTTATCAAAGGAAGGGTCAACCGGGCGGCCCGGGTCAGGCAGGGAAACGAGCCGGGTGAGAATGGCGTCTTCGTGCTGTTCCAAACGGGAATCAAGGGAATCGAGAAACAACTTGATACCGTGCTCCCGGCAGAACTCCCGCGCCCGTGCGATGACGCCCTGATCGGCCATATCCGCTATAACATGGAGTTCACTGATGTCGGTACGCAGATCTACGCCGCCGTGGATCTGGGCTTCCACATAGTTGTTTACCCGGGCATTGATGCGGGTGGGGTCATCGGTTCGGGCACGTACACTGTCAAGGACTTCGGAGTCCACGCCTTCCAGCAGTTGGTGCATGCCTTCATAGGTGGCCACGGGATTGTCCGCCGTGGCCCGGCTGGAAAAATGCTTGAGCAGAGTTACATCCAGCAGCGCCGTAAGATTGGTTTTTTGATCTTGCGTCAACGCCTGGCCGTCGAGCAGCGCTTCATCCGGCGTAAGTTCAACCACATTTTCAAAACGCTCGGTACTGCGCAGGCCGAAGTGCTGCCCTTCCAGTTCCGTTAAACGGGCCGTGTAACGATCCAGCAGGGCGGAGGGCAATTCCGCCCGATTATACGGCTCGGGAAAACCCGCCACAGCCTCGCGCAAGGCGGCGGGCATGGAAGCCACACGCTCGGGCGTCACTTCCTGATGGAAGGCATGAAAGGAATCCTTGGGGGTGAACGTCGCACGGGTCTGTTTAACCTCGTCCTTCAGCACCACATAGCCCTGTACCGAGTACATCCCTGCCGCACCCAAGGTATCGCGCCCGATGTTCAGAGCGGCGGAAACGGGGTGGTATTCCCCCTGGACGCCCTGCTTCCTATCAATGTCTGCCACGCCGCGCAGTTGCTGCTGTTCCGTGAACAGACGGCGTTCGGTATAGTGAATGCCTTTGTCCACGCCTATTTGGAAATAGTTTTTGACTTCGGGAGCGGCCGGTGCGGCTCCGAAGAAAATTTCCG
>JAEXGX010000426.1 GCA_023450535.1 Pseudomonadota bacterium
TTCGGCATGAAAATCCCGAAAGCTCCAGCCCAGATCCAGGCCGGGAATGCGCTCAATGCCTTCGTACAACGGCGAATCACCCCAGAGGGTGAAGTGAACTTCCGCCGCCTCGCCACCCTGCCCATGGCTCTGGCCATGAGAGGAACGCCCTTCTCCGTGTGAAGATTCTCCGCCCTGTGAAGCATTTTCAGCATTACTGCGATCGGAAGCTCCGGGAATCGAACGGGAGGACTCGGTGAGGCCCGCAGCGGGAGCAAGGGAAAAGGCTTCATCTTCTTCTCCACTTTTTTCTTCACCATTCCCTTCTTCGCCGCGCGGAATATCCGCACCGGGCACAGGATTGCCTGTGTCCAGCCCGTCAAGAGCGTTCAGGCCGCCGAACGGCCCATCTGTAAACAGCAGGACATTGTGCCCGGCGAAATAGTCCTCGACCACCAATTCTCCCCCATGGGAGAAGGAAATGACCAGATCATCTCCCTGACGCGAGGTTTCGGCATCCCGAAGAGCGAAATCAAATACGGTCTGCCGTTCGGAATCAGATGCAATGACACGGCGCTCTCCTGATTGTGGAGCATTGACGGGCTGAGAGTCCATAAAAAATCCTTTGGCAAGCAATGGCCACGAAAAGAGAGCCCCTACAGGCCGCTACACATATTTCATCAAAAAGGGGAATATTTTCCGCCCTCACCGGATGGAGGGCCGGGACATCTCTGAAGTTCCTGTAAAAAAGAAGGAGCGCCGAAAAGCACACTCGGCGCGTATCCCCACCCGGCAAAAACGGCGGGGAAACGAGCGGGGCAATAATTCACCCCGAAAGTAAATATGCTAGTTTACCAGGATGGAAAAATCAAGCTGCTTCCTTTTTCACGCATTGCAAGCCTGCCCTGCCTCTGGCACAATAGGGAACCAGCCGCGTTTCCACCGAAGCGCGGCAAAACAAGCTGAAAAAGGGGAAAGAGAATGGATCGTCTGCCCATTCGGCGCGCGCTCCTGAGCGTGACCCACAAAGACGGCCTGGCGGAATTCGCCCGCTTCCTGCACGACAAGGGCGTGGAGCTGGTTTCCACCGGCGGCACCATGAAATTCCTGAAGGAACAGGGCCTGCCGGTCACGGCGGTGAGCGACGTCACCGGCTTTCCGGAAATTCTGGGCGGCCGCGTCAAGACGCTGCATCCCAAAATTCACGGCGGCATCCTGGCCGACAAGGACAAAACCGAGCACCTCGCCACCCTGAAGGAACATGACATTACTCCTTTTGATCTGGTGTGCGTGAACCTGTATGATTTTGCTTCCGCGCTGGAGAAAAAGCTCCCGCTGCGCGACATGGTGGAGGAAATCGACATCGGCGGCCCCTGCCTGCTGCGCGCCTCGGCCAAGAATTTCCACAGTATCCTTGTCGTGTCCGATCCGAAATATTACGGTGAAGCCCGGGCCCAGATCGAAACGGGCGGCGTGGACCTCGCCTTCCGCAAGCGCATGGCGGCCCTGACCTTTGCGGCCACCTCGCGCTACGACGACATGATCTCCACGTACCTCAGCGAATAGGGGTTCGACCATAGCAGCTAAAGTGGAAGGCCGCACTTCCGGCCTCAAAACGAGTGAAATGAAGGCGCTGACCCGTCTGGGCCAGCGCCGCTATTCTCCTGTGGGCGGATACAGCTCGGATCAGGCTCGAGAACTGGCCGCGCTTTCCCGCCTGCTCTCCCGGCAAATCGGTCTGGTCATCGACCGGCAGGGCCGGGTGGAACTCATCATCGTGGGCGATGCTTCGTCCATTCTCATCCCCGAACTGCCGCGCTCCCGCACCGGGGCGGGCCGTCTGCGCGGTCTGCGTCTGCTGCATACCCACCTTACGCCGGACGGCCTTTCCCATGAAGACCTCATGGATCTTCTTTTTCTGCGGCTGGACGGCATCGGCGTGCTGACCGTGGACGAATTCGGCGCGCCTCAGCGCTTTCAGAGCGCGCATCTGCTGCCTGCCGGGCTGGAAGAAAGCGCAGGAGATCCCGCTCGCTCTTCTGAAGACGCCTGCCGGGTAACGCCCTTTGTGCCCTGGGATCAGGTGGAAACAGACTTTGCAGCCGAGGCGGCGGCGCTGGAAGAAGAATGGAGCCGTTTGCGCGACGGGGCAACCACAGCTTCCGGGGGCACCCGCGCCGTGCTGGTATCTGTCTCGCCCGCGCCGCGCCAGACGCAGGAAGCTTTTCTTGACGAACTGACCGAACTGGCCCGCACCGCCGGGGTGGAAGTGACCGGGCGGATCGCGCAACGCGTGACCGGGGTCAACCCGCGCCAGATACTCGGGCAGACCAAGCTGGCGGAACTGGAAGTGCTCGCCCTGCGCGGTCAGGCCTCGCTGGTGGTGTTTGACGGAGAACTGGCCCCAGCCCAGTTGCACAACCTCACGGAACTCACCGAGCGCAAGGTACTGGATCGCACCCAGCTTATTCTCGATATTTTTGCCCAGCATGCCACCACGCGGGCGGGCAAACTTCAGGTGGAACTGGCTCAGCTTAAGTACACCCTGCCGCGTCTGGCCGGGCGCAACGCAGGCAAGAGCAGGGCTATGGACCGCCTTATGGGCGGCATAGGCGGGCGCGGCCCCGGCGAAACCAAGCTGGAAACAGATCGCCGCCGCATCCGCGACCGCATGACCCGCATCCGCAAGGAACTGGACGATCTGCGCCGCCAGCGGGCCAATACCCGCGCCCGGCGCGAGCGTCAGGGCCTGCCCGTGGCCGCGCTGGTGGGCTACACCAACGCGGGAAAATCCACACTGCTTAACGCCCTGACCCGCTCGGACGTACTTTCCGAGAACAAACTTTTCGCCACGCTGGACCCCACTACCCGCCGTCTGCGCTTCCCAAAAGAACGCGAACTGGTGTTGGCCGACACCGTGGGCTTCATCCGCAACCTGCCGAAAGAACTGGTGGAAGCCTTCCGCGCCACGCTGGAGGAACTGGAATCCGCCGACATACTCCTCCATGTGACGGACGCCTCGCACCCCGAATTCGACCGCCAGATGGAATCGGTGGAAAGCATTCTGGCCGATCTCGAGCTTTCCGGCATCCCCCGCCTGCTGGTGCTCAACAAGTGGGACGCGGCGGACGAGGACACCCGCGCCGCACTGCTGGCCACCTTTCCGGACGCACTGCCCGTTTCGGCGTTGACGGGCGCAGGGCTGGATCGTTTCTCCAGAGAGCTGGAGAAACGTCTGTTTGGAGAGGAAGAGACTGGCCAGGAACGGTGTTGCGACGCGGAGGCTTGAGCGCCGGATTCCGGCTGTTTGAACTTTTTTATCCTTCCGCCCTCCGGGCAGGGACAAGGGGAGATGTGTCATGGGGGGCTTCGCCCTCCCCTCCGCCACCTCCCCTTGTCAATCCCCTCCCGGGATACCCCTCCCACTTACTGCTGCGCAGGCTTCACGGTATCTTTCGATCCTGTCTTCTTTGCTCCCCGTTCAACGTTCGCACGCTTACCGCGAGGCTGGCCCGTGCTCCGCACGGTCTGCATCGTGACATATGTCCGCTCGGCGTTCGTGAGTATGCGCGCGGGAGTGAATCCCGACGCGCCCGCAAATTGAGCGACGAGTTGCATACAATTTGCGGGTATTTACAATTAATAGTGTAGCGCGATCTTGGCAGGGTGCTCCGGGGGTTTGGAAAGGGGCCTCGGAGGGGCGGCAGCCCCTAACAGGCTCCTTCCCCCGCAGGGAGGGCGGAAGGATAAACAAGCTATTCCGCCCGAAATTCGGCGCTCAATCCTCCGCGCTACACCATCTTTCTGTTTCTCTTCCATACAAGACAGCAGCCCCGGAAGATAAGATTTTCCGGGGCTGCTGTCTTGTATGCCGTATGGCGAAATCTTATTCCACCAGATGTCCGAGCCGACCCCAACGCGGACCGTTGCCCTTTTCCCACGACCAGTAGATGCGCCAGGCTTTGCCGTGAATCTTCTCCCGCTTTACGGTGCCCCAGGCGCGGGAATCCTCGGAATTATCGCGGTTGTCGCCCATGACGAAATATTCGTCTTCCTGCACGGTGATCGGCCCCACGTTGTCCAGACGTCCGATAAAGTCGGGGTGCGTGTGCTGGATATAGCTTTCCTGCACAGGTTCGCCGTTGCGGTACAGCTGTTTGTTCTTGACCTCGATCACGTCGCCGGGTACGCCCACGATGCGCTTGATATAGTCAACGCTCTCGTCGCCGGGGAACTTGAAGACGATGATGTCCCCGCGCTGCGGATCTTCGCCCCGGAACAGATATTTGTCCGTGAACGGAATTTTCACTCCGTAGAGGAACTTGTTCACCAGCAGATAGTCCCCGATCTGGATAGTGTTCAGCATGGAACCGGAAGGAATGGTAAAGGCCTGGAACAGAAAGGCCCGGATGGCGAGCGCGAGCACCAGCGCAACGGCCAGCGCTTCAATAAAATCAACTATGGACGACTTGGAATCTTCGGATTTGCTTTTCATAATGGTATGTGGAGGAGGCCGGAGCGGCCCACTGTGTGTAAAAGTGTGAAAGAGGAAGCGATAAATATAGCAGGTTGTCGCCTGGCGCGCAATGTGGGCGCGAATGCCTAACTCCGCCGTTTCTCCCGTCTCTTGCTGTTTTTGCGGCAGGAGGCGTTTCTTGCGCGGGGCGGACAAGTGTGGCAGGAAAAGGAGCAGGCGCACGGGTATGGGGCGCATTCCCTGCGGGGGGATGCCGCCGCCGGTCTGCCCGCGCACAGCTTTTTTCGAGGTGCAGTATGTCGCTTCCCCAGGGTTTCAGACTGGCCGCTGCGGCGGCGAATTTTCGCGGCAAGGGCAAAACCCGTGACGATCTGGCTCTTGTGATCAGTGAACGGCCCGCCGCGGCCGCCGGCGTGTTCACCACCAACCTGTTCCGGGCCGCGCCCGTGCTTGTGGCGCAAGAAAATCTCACCCGATCCCCCGAAGCTATACGCGGCATTCTGATCAATTCAGGGCAGGCCAATGCCTGCACCGGGAGGGAAGGGCTTGCCCATTGCCGCGAAACGCTGGATATGGCCGCAGAGGCCGCCGGCGTGGACTCCGGCTCTCTTTTGCCCGCGTCCACCGGAGTCATCGGCGCGTTGATGGACATGGGCAAGTGGCGCGCGGCCATGCCGGAGCTTGCGGCGTCTTTCGGGCATGTGGATCTTGAGCGCTTCGCCCGGGCGATTATGACCACAGACGCTTTCCCCAAACTGGCGGAAGCCGAACTGACTCTGGACGGCGGCACGGTGCGCCTTGCCGGGGTTGCCAAGGGCGCGGGCATGATTTGCCCCAACATGGCGACGATGATTTCCCTGGTGCTGTGCGACGCCGACGTGGATGCCGCCTCATGGAGAGAGATGTTCCGCCGCGCGGCAAACGCGACCTTTAATCGGGTGTCTGTGGATGGCGATACCTCCACCAACGATTCCCTGTTCGGGCTGGCTAACGGAGCTTCCGGTATCCGTGTGACAGAGGAAGAACTGCCCCTGCTGGAAGAAGCACTGACCGGCATTCTTGGTGATCTGGCCTACATGCTGGTCAAGGATGGCGAAGGCGCGACCAAGGTCATGCATATCAGTGTGACAGGCGCGGCAAGTGACGCCGACGCCGAGCTGGTAGCCCGCGCTGTGGGACATTCCCAGTTGGTGAAGACGGCCATGTTCGGCAAAGACCCGAACTGGGGCCGTATTGTGGCCGCCGCCGGGCGTTCGGGAGCAACATTCGATCCGGACAGGGTACGAGTGACCCTGTGCGGCGTGACACTGTTCCACGACGGCCGCCCCACCACAGAAGATTTTGATACACTGCTGCGGGAGCCTCTGGACGGAGCGGACGTGACCCTTGACATCAGCCTTGGCGAAGGGCCGGGCACGGCTCGCTTGCTTGCCTCTGACCTCACTCATGCCTATGTATCTCTGAACGCGGACTATCGTTCCTGATTACGGAGGTTTCCCGTGCCCATGCTCATCGGCGTGCTGACGGTGGAATACGCCTTGCACGGCAACGATTCCCTTAAGGGAAAGCGGCGCGTGGCCAACAGCCTCAAGCAAAAGGTGCGCAACACCTTCAACGTGGCTGTGGCCGAGGCCGGCTCTGAAGATTCGCTTGTCCGCCTGCGGCTCAAGGTTGTTTCCATCAGCAACAGCGAACGTCATCTTCAGTCCCGTATGGACAAGTGTCTGGCAATGATGGAAGCGGTCTGCACCGAGGAAATGACCTGGAGCGATCTGGAAATAATGGACGCGGATTAGACGGCGCAAACTCCGCAAAGCGGAGTTTGTCATCAGCCTGGGATTGAACAGGAACATGTTACGGGGCATCCCCCCAGAGGAGCGTATATGTCTGATTCTTCCTCTTCACCTGGTATTGTGCCGGAAGAATTGCTTGCAGTGCTGAAAAAGCATGATCGTATCCTGATTGCGGCGCACGAGAATCCCGACGGAGACGCCGTAGGGGCAAGTGTGGCCCTGGGCTGGGCCTTGCGCACGCTGGGCAAGGAGGTGCTGCTGTATAACCAAACGGGCTTTCCTGAATATCTGAGCTGGTTGCGTCTTCCCAGCCCGGTGCTGCGGGATATTTCGGCTCTTCCCGGCAAACCGGGGCTGGTTGTCGCGCTGGACAGCGGCGACGCCGCGCGTCTGGGCGAGGGCATTCAGGCACTGTTGGGCGAAGTGCCTGTGGTGAACATCGACCATCATCTGGGCAATCCTCAATACGGCACTGCGGCCAACTGGGTTGATCCTTCCAGGGCCGCCACGGGCGAGATGGTCGGAGACATCGCCGATGCTCTGGAACTGCCGCTGGAAGGAGCGCTGGCCGAGGCTGTGTATGTGGCGCTGGCCTCGGACACAGGTTCCTTTGCCTATGGCAACACCAGGCCGTCCTCCCTGCGCATGGCGGCCCGTCTGCTGGAAGGGGGGCTGGATCTCGCCGATATTCGCGCCAAACTGGACAATAACTGGTCGGAAGGCAAGCTGCGCCTGTGGGGACGCCTGATGAGCGAAGCCCGCATCCTCGACGGCGGCAAGCTCGGCGCGGCTCTGATCAATCGCGCCATGCTGGACGAATTCGGCGCGCTCAAGGAAGACGCCGAAGGCTTTGTGGAACAACTGCGCAAGATAAAGGGCGTGCGTGTGGCTCTTTTATTGCGCGAAGTGGAAAAGGACGGCAAAAGCATGACCAAGGTCAGCCTGCGTTCCAGCGGCGCGGACGATGTGCGCAAGGTTGCCGCGCAGTTTGGCGGGGGCGGGCACAAGAACGCCGCCGGAGCCACTGTGGATCTGCCGCCTGAAAAGGCGCTCATTGCCATTCAGCCCTATATACGCCATGTCTGGAACTGAACCAGCCGGACAAGGAAAGCCTGCCATGAGCCCATCCCTTATTCCTCACGATCACGGTCAGCCTACGGAAAATGTGCTGGAGCGCATGCCTTCTCCGGATACCTTCGTGGATGCGGCGGCAACCTTTCAGCAGATAGGGGATGGTTCGCGCTTGCGCATCCTGTGGCTGCTCTGCCACTGTGAGGAGTGCGTGTGTGATATCGCTGCCGCCGTGGGCATGAGCCCTGCGGCAGTATCCCATCATCTGAAGACCCTGAAGCTGCACGGGCTGCTCCGCTCCCGCCGGGAGGGGAAGGAAATACACTATACCCTGGCGGATAATGAAAAAGCCCGTCTGCTGCACAGGCTGATCGACGATTACTTTCAGCTGGAGTGTCCGCTGAAGTAAGCGCCTGATCTTATTTTTCGCCGGAGGGCGGTAGGGTGTGTTAACACAAAACAGAAAAAACTTGCGTTTTCGGGGCTCTGCCCCGTACCCCGTCGGGGGGAATGATTCCCCCCGATCCCCCTCAATATATTGGAATTATCCCCAATAGTGTAAACAGCCCCTCTTCACCAAGCCCCAATATAAAACGGCGCTCCGTTTCCGAAGCGCCGTTTTATATTGGGGCTGTGCTATGCACTACTTCGCGCGAAGCCAGAACTCCGCAATATTTATTTCCAGGTTCTCATTCAATTCGGAGACGGAGAATTTGATCGTCCTGCTTTCCAGCACCTTGTCATCCTCATCCAGCCTATCAATAATCATGACATGCTTCTTGCCCACGGCCTTGCCGGAGGCGCTGTCATCCTCCATCATGTAAATGGGCTCTGTCTTGTCAATGATCACCTCAGCCGCTTCCAGAGCCGGATATTCCAGTCCGTCTTTTCCGGTGAAGGCGGAATTGTCCAGCATAAGCTTGTACGTTTTGCCCTCTGAATAGCACCATACACCGAGAAGCACGAGCAAAACCACCAGAACCATATTCACCAGCACGTGCTTGATAATGATACGCCTGCGGCTGACCGGAGTAGGAAACTGGCTCATGCGGCACCTCCCGATTCCCCGCGCAGATTCGCGCGGGCGCGTTCCTTGTCGGCATGGCGACGCCAGGCATGCAGCACCAGCGCGAGGGAAATAATCGCGTAACAGACGAACACGCGGAAATACTCGCCGATCTGCGCGTCGCCCACCAGATACTTGCCCGCCATGGGAGAAACCACAAACATCAGGTGGAAAAGCAGCACACCCGTAAACACGTTGAGAATGGACGCACGGGCCACGGTAGCCCCGCCTACCAGCAGGGAGGCAATGGCAAACACGCCCGCCTGTTCATGGCTGTTATAGGTGTTCAACGTTCCCACGTTCTGAAGGAAGATAATCTGCCCGTAGGCCGCAAGCACGGTGGAAATGACAATGGAAATAATGCGAGTGCGCATGACCGGAATACCCGCCGAATGCGCCACACCCAGATCCTGTCCGGTAGCCCGCATGTCCTGTCCGAGCTTGGTGCGGCGGAACCACACAATAAACAGACAGAACACGCCAATCACCAGGAAGGTTGCCAGCGGAATATGAATGCCCATGATATCCAGCGGAATCGCGTTGTCCAGGGTACCGCGAATGCCGTCAAGGTTGGTCACATTACGGATGCCGTAACCGCGAGAGAGCACCAGTTCAGAGTTAATGATGGGCACGATGCTGCCGAAACCGTACAGCACCACCAACTGGTAGACCCCGTTCATGAAGAAGCCGAGAATATAGGACGTGACCATTTCCCTGCCCCGCGCCTTGTTCAGCACCGCGCCGCACATCCAGCCGAACAGGATGGCCAGCGGCGTGGCGATGAGTGCGGCCAAGGTCATGCCGTACAGGCCGGAGACGTTCCAGTCGCTGATGAAGATCAGACCGATCTGCCCGGCCATGGCGCCGAGCACCATGCCGAAGTTCAGCCCCATGCCCGCCAAGATCGGAATGAGCAGAGAGAGCACGAGGAAGGAGTTGCGGGCGAGTCTGGTCAGCATTTCCTGAATCAGATACTCGGCCGTGAACTGGGAATAGTAGATGCCGATGGCGCTCACCACCAGAAAGACGATGGGCACGGCATTGCGCATGCAGAAGAGTTTGACGGCATTGCCGCCGGACGTGGTTTTCATGATCTCACCTTTGTCACACGGGTCAGGGCGTAGAGAATCATGCCGTTGGACACGATGATGCGGATAACTTCGGACATATCGGTCTGCAGCATGCTGTTGATG
>JAEXGX010000064.1 GCA_023450535.1 Pseudomonadota bacterium
CGCGTGCAGGATTGCCTGAGTAAAATCGCGGGCGCGGCGCGCCACCTGCTCGGGCTGATCAACGATATTCTGGACATGTCCAAGATTTCCAGCGGCAAAATGACGCTCTCTATCGAAACGTTCTCCCTTTCGGAACTGCTCGACGCCACGGTGGCCATCATTCTGCCGCAGATCAACGCCAAAGGGCACCATTTCGATATGCACGCCGAAGGCGAATGCGATCGCGTGTTCGAGGGCGACCCCCTGCGCATCCAGCAGATGCTCATCAATATCCTCGGAAACGCCGTCAAGTACACGCCGGAAAAAGGCTCGATTCAGTTGAACGTTTCCGCGCGCCTTCAGGGCGACGGATACGGCGTCGTCACCTTTGTCGTCAGCGACAACGGTATCGGGATGAGCGAAGAGTTTCAGAAAATCATCTTTGAGCCGTTTTCTCAGGAAAGAACCAGACTGTGCCGGGGCACGGGCATCGGGATGGCCCTTACCAGAAACATCGTCAACCTGATGGGCGGTTCCATCCGTTTCACCAGCAAGCAGGGCGAGGGAACAACCTTTACGGTCAGACTGACGCTGCCCGTTCAGGACAACGGCGAGGCGTACGATACCGCCGCTCTGGCCGATAGGCGCGCTCTGCTGGTTGACGACGACGGCGACGTCGGAACCGAAGCGGCGGCCCTGCTGCGGGAATTCGGCATGGAAGCCGAGTCCGTCACCTCCGGTGAGGCGGCGGTGGACAAGGTGCGGGCGGCTCTCGATGAAGAACGTCCCCTCGACATTATCATTCTCGACTGGAAGATGCCCGGCATGGACGGCCTGGAGACGGCAAAGGCGATCCGCAGCATCGTCAAGGACGATGTGCTGATCCTCATCCTTTCCGCCTACGACTGGTCGGCCATTGAGGAGGAAGCCGCGCAATACGGCATCACCGCCTTTATCTCCAAGCCGCTGTTCAAATCCAAGCTCTACCGGACCCTGATGGACGTCGTGGAACGGCGCTCCCATCTTCAGAATGCTTCGGATACGGCCCGGCCCTTCCTTGGCAGGCGTTTTCTCCTTGTGGAAGACAACGAACTGAACATCGAAATAGCCTCGGAAATACTCTCCTTTCACGGGGCGGAGGTAAGCGTGGCCGTCAACGGCAAGGAAGCCGTGGAGCTCTTCGCGGACAGCCCCGAACATAGCTATGACCTCATCCTGATGGACGTGCAGATGCCGATCTGCGACGGGTATGAGGCGACACGCCGCATCCGTGTGCTCGACCGGGCGGATGCGGCGACGATTCCCATCATCGCCATGACGGCGAACGCCTTCAAGGAAGACGAGGAAAAAGTCTTTGCGGCGGGCATGGACGGGTATCTGGCAAAACCTATAAACGTCACGTTGTTGCAGCGCACGCTCAACGCGTTCCTCAGCCGATAGGAAAAAGTCTCCATGAACAGAACGGCTTTTCTTGCCCTGTTTTTCGCCGCCGTTTTCGGCATTCTTCTTCTTTTTTTTCTTTCTTTCGGATACTCGAAACAGAGCAGCATCATCGTCAGAAACACCGAGCCCAAAGCGAGCACCTATCTGACGTTCTACGGGTTCAAGTCCGGGGCGAAAGAGGTGGAGGAAATCGAAAAAATCCTGCACCAGTTCATGGAGCAATATCCCGACATCGTTGTCTCTTACGAAGGCTGCGTCGCGGAGCAGTATCTCCCCAAGCTGTTCAAGCGGCTTGAAAGCGGCAACGGCGACGATGTGTTCATGATCCATCCCTCGGCTATGGGGTCGCTGGCCGCACGAGGCTGGCTGGGAAGCAAGATTGTGGATCTGCAGCATCTGCGGCTTGTCGACCGCTATTCCCCGCTGGTGAAAAAATGGATTCGGGTGGACGGGCACATTCCGGCGGTTCCCATGACCATGAATGTCGTGGGGCTGCTCGTCAACACGGACATCCTTGAGGCATGCGGCATCGCATCCATTCCCCAGACCTACGGCGCATGGCTGGAAGCCATGAACAAAGTCAAAGCGCAGGGGTATGCGCCGCTGTTGCGAAACGCCGACGGCGACGACAGCCTGATGTTTTTCGTCGTCTCCAGGGCCTTTGCGCGCCTGCTGTACGGCGAAGCGGCCCCTCCCGCCGAATGGACGGCGGAAGCCCTGTTCCGCGAGGCCCTGCTCGACGCCAGGGACGACATCCTCCCCTTCGTCGGCCCCGTTTACGATTCGTATAAAGAGGCCGCCCGGGCCTTTGCCCAAAAAGGAGACGCCGCCTTCTTCATCGCGCCTTCGTGGGCGCTGCTGTACTTCAAGGACGGAGATCCGAAATTTGCCCACCAGTACGTCGGGCTGCCCCTGGCCGACAATGGTCCCATCGTGGACGCGCGCGCCTCGATTCCGGTAGCTGTCAATGCGGAAAGTCCGAACAGGGAGGCGGGGTTGAAGTTTCTGGAGTTCATGATTCAGCCGCAATACATCGAAACATATTCCGCCGACCAGAACACCCTGAGCCCCCTGGCCGGCGCGTCATGGGACGACCCTCTGTACGCCCGTGTCATGGGCCTTGTCAGCGAAGGCAAGGTCTTTTCCGATTCCTCGCCGGAGATTCCCTTCAACGTGGTGACCACACTCGTCAAAGTGGTTCAGGAACTGAGAGCTGGAAAGGATGTGGACGCCCTGTTCTGAACAGTGCAGTCCTATCCGGACTGTGTGTCCCGTGGCATGCCGGCATGAAGGCGGCAGGCAGAACCAGGAAAAAGCGAGTGGACAGCACGCTTGTGCGCGAATGGCGATGGCTGCTCGCTCGCTACTCGCAAGACTCAGGAATGGGAAGGGCTGTCAAACACAGACGCCGGGATCAAGCGGCCAGACAGCCGGATGACCGGGCCACGCCGTTGCCAGGGGCGCTTTTGCCAGAGAGACATCCCTGCGCGCAGGGCAGAAGTGTGTCTGCCAGATCGCAACCTCTCTCTTGTGCTACAGTTTTTCCGTCTGCCGGAACCCCTCCCGCACGGCGTCGATGATCTTGCCCACCCGGAAGCAGTCACCGGCGGAAGTGAAGGGAATGCCTGCTTCTTCAAGCGCAGCGCACAGTGCAGTGTCGGGACGGTAACCCAGGGCCGCGACAAAGGCACTGAAGCCGGAGAGTTCGCGCCGGGTTCCCCACTGGCTGCGGATGACGGCTACGCCCTCTCGCAGTTCCAGCACCTCGGTGTTCACCAGTATGTGAACACCGAGCTTTTCCAGCCGGGGAAGGAGAAACTGGCGCGTCTTGTATTCCATGTCGGCGGCAATGGCGTCCCGCAGTTCCACAATGGTGACGTCGCGCCCCTGTTCGGCGAGAAAATGAGCGCATTCCGCCCCGACCAGGCCGCCTCCGAGAAGCAGGATACAGCCTTCCGGCAGAGGCGCGCCTTCGAGAACATCCTGCGCCGGTAGGAGTCCGGGAACCCCGGCGCAGAAGCGGGGAATCAGGGGAAGGGCGCCAGTGGCCACAATAACGTGATCCGGGGCAAGAGCGCGGACGGCTTCCGGGGTGGCTTCCGTGTTCAGGCGGACATCCACCTTCAGGGCGGACAACGCCCTGTCATAGTATTTCCGGATGCGGTCAAGTGTTCCTTTGCCGGGAGGCAGAGCGGCCACGTTGGTCTGACCGCCAAGGCGGGAAGATTTTTCCAACAACACAACCTTGTGTCCCTTGCGGGCGGCGTTGAGTGCGGCTTCCATTCCCGCCGGGCCGCCGCCCGCGACGACGACATGGAGCGTCTGACTTGCCGGAGCGGCGGGGTAATCGCCTTCATTGCCCGCGCGCGGATTCATGGCGCAGGATATGGGGCGTCGCTTGTTGAGCATGCCGGTGCATCCCTCATTGCAGCCAATGCAGGGGACAACGTCCTCATCCCGGCCTTCCTCCAGCTTGCGGGGCAGAAAGGGATCGGCGATCAGGGCGCGCCCCATGACCACAAGATCGGCCTGTCCGGTGTTGAGAATGGCCTCCGCAACCTTGCGCGTGCGGATATGTCCAGCCACGGCAACGGGCACACGGCCTTGCACCGCAGTCCGGATGACGGAGGCGCGTTCCGCGTTCCAGCCCTCAGGCACGGAACAGGGCGGAATGATATATTCCACACTTTCTCCGACGCCGATGCTGACGTTGATAAGATCCGCTCCGTGTTCCGCAAGGGCACGTGCAATGGGGGGGAAATCCTTCACTGTCAGCCCGCCGGGCAGACATTCATCCACGCTCAGGCGTACCAGAATGGGGAAATCTTCCCCCAACGCTGCGCGCATGGAATCCAGAATTTCCAGCAGGAAACGGCGTCTGTTTTCCGGCGATCCGCCGTATTCGTCATTGCGCCGGTTGGTCAATGGGGAAAGAAACTGACCGGGCAGATATCCGTGGGCCGCGTGCAGCTCCACCGCGTCAAAACCTGCGCGTCTGACCCGGAGCGCGGCCTCGGTCCAGGCCCGGATCAGGGCGCGGATGTCATGTTGCGCGAGGATTACGGCGTGCTCTGATGTCGCCAGATCCGGCGCGAGAGAGACAATCCGGCGCGGAAGGCCGGAACATTCAGGTTTCGCACAGCGCCCGCCGTGCTGGAGCTGAATCGCGATCTTTCCCCCTTCGGCGTGTACAGCGCGGGCCAGCCGGGTTAAACCGGGCAGCATGGCGTCATCCGCCACGCTGAGCCCGAAGTCAAAGCTGTTGCCGTCGCGCGTCACATAGCTGGCTTCCACTATGTTTAACGCCACGCCGCCGCGTGCCCGTTCCGCATGGTAGCGGATCAGTTTTTCCGTCGCTTCTCCGTTGGGAGCGGCCTGGTTTGTGACCATGCCGGGCATGATGATGCGGTTTTTCAAGGTCAGGGAACGGATGTGAAGGGGAACAAACAGAGGGGAAACTGGCATGACGGCCTCCTGCGGCATGGCCCGGCGACGGAAGCGTCCGGGCAGGTAGCGGAGGTTCTGCAAAGATAATGCCGTTATTGTTTGGAATGATGCTTATAGTTAATATACTGAAATAATAGGACTATAAAAAAGGATTCTGAGGAAGGAATTCATATATGTCATAGTTTATGACATGTCATGTTGTGCATGTCATGGATTATGACACGTCTCAGCGGAAATCGTCGACCTTCAGACCGAAGCGTTTTATTTTGACGTAGAGGCCGCCGCGTGAAACGCCGAGAATGGCGGCGGCCGCGCGCATGTTGCCGCCAGTTTTGCGCAGGGCGTCGATGATGTTGGCCCGTTCGCCGCTGTGCAGGGTTCCTTCCGGAGCGGGGCCTTCCGCACCCTTGCTGATATAGGGGGGGAGGCTGTCCGTATCAATGGCATAGCCTTCGGCACAGATGTTCACGGCGCGCTCGACGACGTTTTCCAGTTCACGGATATTTCCCGGCCAGGTGTATTGGTTCATGCGGCAAAGGGCGTCTCTGGTGAAACCGTCAGTCTTTTTGTGCAGGCTGGCCGAGAACTTGTGTAAAAAGTGCAGTGCCAGCAGCGGGATGTCGCCCGCGCGCGCCGACAGTGGAGGAATCTGGAGGGGAAAGACATTGAGCCGGTAATAGAGATCGGCCCGGAAAGCATGTGTTGTTATGGCTTCCTGAAGATTCTTGTTGGTGGCGGCGATGACTCGTACAGACACCTTGCGGCTGGTTTTGCCGCCCACGCGGGTGA
>JAEXGX010000125.1 GCA_023450535.1 Pseudomonadota bacterium
GAGCAACAACCAGCCAGCTCACAAAGTTATTCCCGTTTATCAGGCGGCTGAAAGCATCCCCTATCCCCATTCCCAGTTCAGGAAAAAGTAACTGTAACGCAGCATAGGTATACAGGGAATGAACGAATTCAGACGCTATGCCCGCCGCAACTCGTGCGGCGATGCGTCCCTTTTTGGCCCGCTGCGCCATGCGGAACAGCAGTCCCGCTGTGAGCCCGAACAAGGCACGGGGCAAAACGGCCAGCACCACACTTGACAACGGGGCTCCGCTCCAGAAAGGAGAAAACACCAGATCCCCCGGATTCACGCCGGTTGTGGATGCTTTCAACAGGCTGCCCAGGCCGAAGAGCGCACCCATAAGTGCTCCGGCCCGGCTCCCGAAAAGCAGGGCCCCTATGATGACAAGCACAGGGATAAAGGTAATGGATATGGGGGGGATGCCTATAAATCCCAGCGAGGAAAAGGAAAATATCAATTCCACAGCGATCAGCACGCCCAAAATTTCGCGCTTAAGCAATCTGCATTCCTCCACTCCTGTTCCTCCCTTGCTTCCGGTGATTTCCGAGCGACGCCTGTTTGGCGAGCGTATGGGGAGCCCTTGTAACGGAAGCAATTTTTCCATAAAAAATCAATATGCCCGACATGAATCATTTTGCCGGGCAGGTCTTTGCCCCCGTACACGGCGATGTGCTCAACGGATACGCCCGGACGAAAAAGGGCTTCAGCGAAAGAAACCACTGGTGTCCCGCTGAAGCCCTTGCAAAGGCGTTACATTGTCCAAGTTATATTGTGGATGTGCTTAAGGCAACTCGCATTTGAAATGTTACATCCGAACAGGACACGTTATTCTGCCCTCTAAATTTCACGATACGCCTGAACTATCCGCCGCAAATGAATTGCGGCTATTCCGACTCCGTAGCACATTTCAATTTTGAAATACGCTAGAACATGCCGGGCACCCGGATGCCGCCGGTGAGATTGCCCATTTCCCGTTCCATATTGGCCCGGGTCACGCGCACGCCTTCGTTCACCGCGCTCAGAATGAGATCCTGGAGCATTTCCACGTCATCGCCTTCCAGTGCCTTGGGATCAATGGCGATGGACTGAAGTTCCTGACGGCCGTTCATCACGACCTTGACCATGCCGCCCCCGGCAGAGGTTTCCACGGTTTTTTCCGCCATTTCCTGCTGGAGTTTGAGCACCTTGTTCTGCATGACCTGGGCCTGACGCAGCAAATCGTTCATATTGGGCATGAGGATTCTCCTTCGTGCAGTTTAAGATTGAATATGTGTGTATCGGGTTGGAAATCCAAATATTGCGGGTTACTTCAATTTTTGTCCACTTGTGCGCAATGCACAAGCGTTGCCCCGAAAATATGGCCAAGCTCCCGCACCACGGGATGTTCCTGCATTTCTGCCTTGAGTTCCGCCGTGGTACGGCGTTCCGTATTCGGCGGCATGAATTCCGGCTCAAGCGGCCGACCAGCCCAGGCTTGTGCAGCCTTTTTCACCATTTCGGCATTGCGCTGAAGCTGAAGAGAAACAATCTGCGACTGAGGCCTCAGTCGCAGGCGCTCTCCCCGCACCTCTCCGGAACATTGCCGGAGCAGGTTAAGGTGAACCCCTTCACGGCCCTCGCAAAATGCCAGAAAATCTTCCCATTTCAGAGAAGAATCGCCGTTGCCCTCTTCCCTTGCTCGGGAAGCACCTGGCAGGTCTGGCCTCTTTCCCTGCATAGCCAGAGCTGTTTCCGGTGCAGTTTTTCTCTCTGAAACTGCCCTGTCGCCTGTGGAAAGGGCGGAAGTATCCGCTTTTCCGCTCATGGCCGCTTGCAGATCCACAGAATCAGGCACCTTCAACGAAGGATCTCCTCCAGCCGGAATTTCATCCAGCCAAGGAGGAACATCGTCTGCGGCTTCCTGCCGGGAAGCCGCCGTTCGCACGGGTGATTCAGCTTCCGGGGCAGGAACAGGAGGAACAAAACGACGTGCCCCCTGCGGAGGCTGGAAACGGCGCGACAAGGGCGCACGCGCCTCTTCCTCGACAGTTTTATTCGGGGCGGACGTAACAGGCACGGCTTCAGCTCGAACGGCAGAAAAATGTTCGGCGGAACGACCGGCGGAACAACTGGGGGATGCCGCCCCCTCAACGAAAGGGCGAACCGAGCCGGCACCCTCCTCGGGCGGCGCCAGCCCTCCGGATTCCCGGCACGGCGCACCCTCGCCGCCGGAACGGGCATTCGCGCCGACTTCCGTATTTTTTACAGCGGAACAAAGAGAAGCGTCTCCCCCTGCCACCCCGCCAGCCAATGCTCCCGGATTCAGGTCGCCCAGAGGCAGAAGCCGGGGCAGCAGGGCAAGGTTGAGCAACAAAAGCTCCAGCCCTGCGGCAGGTTCAAGACTGGTGAGTATGCGGCGCTGACTTTCCAGAGTCATCTGCCAGGCTGCATGGATATAGGAAAGGGGAAAATTTTTTGCCAGCCCGATCAGGCGGGAACTTTCCCGCTCGGGGAGCTCCAGCTCAACTGCCGCTTGCGGCCCGGCTTGCCGGATAAGAAAAAGATTACGCCACAGGCCGCCCAGTTCACGCAGGAAAAAGCCCATGTCCGCGCCCTGCCCCAGCAGTTCGCGCACCAGCTTGGCCACTGCCAGAGCGTCCTGACCTGCCAGAGCGTCCAGCAGGCGATCCATGACTTCCTGTCCGGCCAATCCCAGTACTTCCCGGGCCTGTGCGGCACTGAGAGGCGCGTCCGCGTTTCCTCCCAGAGCCAGGGTCTGCCCCAGCAAGGACATGGCATCGCGCACACTGCCCGCAGCCCTGCGGGCAATCAGCCGTGCAGCGTCATCTTCAAAAGGACGTGCTTCCCGCTCCAGCACGGAACGGATATGCGCCTCCAGCGTGGCTTCGGGAATCTGACGGAAGACAAAGTGCTGGCAACGACTGACAATGGTCACCGGGAACTTATGCTGTTCTGTGGTGGCCATAATAAACGTGACATGCGCCGGCGGCTCTTCCAGAGTCTTCAACAAAGCGTTAAAAGCCTCTTTGGTAAGCATGTGCGCTTCGTCGATGATAAAGACCTTATAACGGCCTTCCAGAGGGGCATAGCCCACAGCGTCGCGCAGGCGGCGCACATCGTCAATGCCTCGGTTCGACGCGCCGTCGATTTCCACCACGTCCACAAAACTGCCCTGCGTGATGCGGCGGCAAGCGCTGCATTCGTTGCAGGGTTCTCCGGTGGGAGCGTGGACACAGTTCAGCGCCTTGGCGAAAATGCGGGCCACGGTAGTTTTACCCACCCCGCGCGTCCCGCTAAGAAGGTAGGCCGGGGCAACCCTGTCCTCCGACGCAGCGCGAGACAGGATGGATTTCACCATTTCCTGTCCCACGACCTGCGCGAAGGTCTGGGGGCGGTAGCGCGCGGCAAGGGAGGCTGGACCTCCCCCGCCGGGCTGTCTGCTCTGGGCGTCGTCAGCCATGCGTGCTCTCGTCCGTTTATACAGCTAGAACTTGTAGTGAGTAAGCCAATGGGCGTACTTCTCGTTTTCACCATGGGCGGCTTCAAAGAACGCCTTCTGGATGGCCTTGGTAACCGGGCCGGCGTGGCCCTCGCCGATGATGCGGTCGTCCAGTTCCCGGATCGGGGTCACTTCGGCGGCGGTGCCACAGAAGAAAGCCTCGTCGGCAGTGTACATTTCATCGCGGGTGAAGACCTGTTCCACAACCTTGTAGCCAAGGTCTTCAGCCAGGCTCATAATCGCGTCGCGATTAATGCCTTCAAGGATAGATACGCCGGGCGTGGTCTTAAGCACATTGTTGCGTACGATGAACACGTTTTCGCCAGTGGCTTCAGATACGCAGCCGTTGACGTCGAGCATCAGGGCTTCGTCATAGCCGCTCTGTACGGCTTCCATCTTGGCCAGTACGGAGTTGACGTAGTTTCCGCCGGCCTTCGCCTTGCCCATAAGGGTATTGGGATGGATGCGGTTGAACGAACTGGTCTTGACGCGCACTCCCATTTCCAGAGCTTCCGCTCCGAGATACGCCCCCCAGGGCCAAGTCGCCACGATAACGTGGACGGGATTGCCGGGGAAAACCCCAAGCGGCCCTTCGCCCACCCAAGCCAAGGGCCGGATATACCCGGCGGGCATCTTATTGGCTACCATGGTGTCAAGCACAGCCTTTTCCATTGTGGCGAGATCATAGGGGCAGGTCAGTCGCAGGATCTTTCCGGAGTTGACGAAACGCTTCATGTGCTCCTTCAGGCGGAACACGGCAGAAGTGCCGTCTGCGCACGCGTAGGCGCGGATGCCTTCAAAATAGCTTGTGCCGTAGTGCAGGGCATGGGTAAGGACATGAATTTTGGCATCTTCGGACGGGACGAGTTTGCCGTCAAACCAGATAAAGGGAGTGAGTTCCAAGCCGGGCATAATAAATCTCCTTGCGAAAACCCGAAAATATCGCGCCGCTCGCGAAAATGGGAAGGAAAACGATACGTCCGGCGACATCGCAGGTCAAGCCGGAAAAAAGCCCGGCCGTTCCCCCGCACTCGCGCGTATTGACGGAGAATTGCCCGGAGGGTATTTCTCTCGCATATTTTCGCATTCTGCACTTGCCCAAGTCACATAAAAAACTCCGCTCCCGCTCTGCGGGCGTCGGTTTACAGAATGGAGTCGCCGTGTTCACAGTCATGCCGCATACTCTCTCTATGCGCCGCATTTTTCCCGTCGCGTGCGTCCTCCTTGTTGTTTTCTCCCTGAGCCTGCTGCACCTTCCCGGTGAAGCTTCTGCCGCAAAGCGCGCAAACGCGGCGGACGTTCTGCCCCCGCTGACGTCTCCTCTGGATTTTACCCTTACTGTACACGGGCCGGGAGATGGCCCCACCGTACTTATTGTGGGTGGCATTCAGGGCGACGAACCGGGAGGTTTTTCCGCCGCCGCGCTGCTCGCCACCCACTACCGCTATGACAAAGGCATGGTACTGGTGGTTCCCAATCTCAATTTTCCCAGTATTATCAAGCGGTCGCGAGGATTACACGGCGATATGAACCGCAAGTTCGCCGCACTGGGAAAAAATGACCCCGAGTATACCACAATACGCCGCCTGCAAGACATCATTACCCGCCCCGAAATTGACCTTATTCTCAACTTGCACGACGGCAGCGGTTTCTACCGTCCAACCTGGGAATCTGATACGCACAATCCCAAGCGTTGGGGCCAGAGCGTCATCATCGATCAGGATAAACTGCCCGGCGTCGTCTTCGGCAATCTGGCCGAAAACGCAAACGCCGTGACAGAAGATGTCAACACCCGTCTGCTCGCCCCCCAGCACGCCCTGTATGTACGCAACACCCGCACTGGCGACGGCGACACGGAAATGGCAAAAAGCCTGACCTGGTTCGCCCTGAACAACGGCAAGGCGGCCTATGGCCTGGAAGTGAGCAAGAATTTCGGCGTGAAGGAACGCGCGTACTACCAACTGTGCATGGTGGAGGCATTTCTGCGCATCGCGGGCGTGGAGTTCGAGCGGGACTTTCCCCTGACCGCCGAGGGCGTGCTGGACGCCCTGGGGCGCGATGTTTACGCGGGGTTTATGGGCAACCGCGTGGTTCTGCCGCTCTCCGGCGTACGGCGCAATCTTGCAGGTACCATCCCCCTGCCCGAAGGGGGAGAAAAAACCCTCAGCGCCAATATGCCCATTGTGGCCGTAAGCGGCGAGCGCGGAAAATTGACCATTCACTACGGGAACAATATGGTGACCAGCTTCCGGCCCGAGTGGCGGGAACGCGACGATTCGATTGATTCCGTCTCCGTCCTGGTGGACGGAGAAGAGCAAACGGTGCGTTTCGGCGACGAAATCCGCCCCAAAGAAACTTTCCAGGTCAAAAAGACGCCGGGGTGCCGCGTCAACGCTATTGGCGCGACTCTTGGCGCTGACGAAAGCGGTCTTGACATTCGCCGTCAGGACTTTCTTGAAAATTATTCTCTGGATACGGCGGGCAATATTTACCGGGTGGAAATCTACCGGGGCAACAGTTACGCCGGAACCTTCACCGTTCGCTATGGTGTACCCGGCGTGAAGGTCACCACGCCTCTCACCCTGCCCGCGATTAAAGGCAAGGAATCCAGCTTTGGCTGGTAAATAAGAGCATCCAGTGTTAGAATGCTATCAGGAATTTTGCGCCAACGGCTGAAGATACCGCGAAAACATTATTCCAGAGTAACGGCAACCTACTTATGGCGCGCCGCCCAACGGGCACCCCAAAGTGCATACAGGCATAACCCGGCAACACATGGCTCCGATTCGGCCATGGCCAGCTCCGGGCCAGAACATCGTGTTCCTAATCATGTCTACTTTCAATGCTAAACAGCTTCAAAGGTTGATATGCAGCGCATTCCCGAACCCCTCAAGGAATTGGTCGAACAAATGGCCCGCCTGCCGGGCCTTGGCCCTAAATCAGCCATGCGCGCCGCCATGACTCTGCTCAAATGGCCGGAGGCCGAAGCGCGCCGCCTGGGTAAGAATATCTATGAACTGCGCGACAAATTACATATGTGTTCCCGCTGCGGAGCGTTGTCTGACAGCGATCCCTGTTCCGTCTGCGCAGACCCTGCGCGTAACCGCGATAGCCTTTGCCTTGTAGCGGAATGGGACAGCCTGCTCACCATAGAAGAAGGCAACTTTTACAAAGGACAGTATCTCATCCTCGGTGGCCTGCTTTCTCCGCTGGAGTACAGCCCCGCTGAGGCTCTGGACATGGAGCGGCTTGTTAAGCGCCTGAATGAGGGCGAAGTGAGCGAACTTATTCTCGCTCTGGGGGCCACGGCTGAAGCCGAGGCCACAGCCAGCTATGTGCGCGATGAAGTGAACAGGCGTTTCCCGAAGCTCAAAATCACCCGCCTGGCCCAGGGCATCCCGCTCGGCTCGGAAGTCAAGTTCATGGATCGGGAAACTCTGCGCCAGTCTCTACGGTACAGGCAAGAGCTTTAATCACCCCGAAAACGGAGCAAGCTACGGCTTTTCCGCGCAAGTCCATGTCCGGTCTTCGGAAATATCGGAACCAATCCTTTGTCCGCAGCCCGGTATGCCGGGTCCCCAAGGAGTCTTTCATGCCTTTCTTTTTCGCTCCCCGTGAAGCCCGCACCACACTCACCTGCCCGGACTGCGGGGCTAACCTGGACATCCGCCGCAATTGTCATGAAGCGTATATGTACTGCCCGGCATGCCAGAAAAGTTTTGAGCTTTCGGCCTTTATTTCCTGCATGGACGAAAGTATGGAAATGTTTCTTGAACAGTTGTATGTTGACCGGGTCTGAGTAAGTCAGCTCCTCAACAATTGTCGTATCCATTTCCCCCTGAGGGGGAAGATGGTAAGCTATAAAAAATAAATTCTTACCACAGGAGAGCGAATGTCCGCGCCTCTTTTCGATCTGGCTTTCGGCCTGCATTGCGTAGCCGGGAATGAAGCCTTGTTTCGCAAGCTGATGGGCAAATTTGCCGATCAACACGCAGAAGATGCTGCAAAAATTGAATCCGCTCTGGATGTGGACGATCGGGAGCTTGCTCATCGCCTTGCCCACACGCTGAAAGGCGTGGGCGCGAGTCTTGGCTTCCTGCTCCTGCAGGAAAAAGCTACAGAAATGGATGCAGCGTTCAAGACAAATCAAAGCCCGGAGACTATTCGTGCCCTGTTGCCCGGCCTGGCCGACACCTTGCGCGATTCCGTCGCCGCCGCACGCGGAAACTGCGTCTAGAGCCTAATCCAGAGCAATCCAGCATTGAAATTGTGCATACCGAGCACGGCGTTCAGGCTTCACGCCTGAAGCCGTAGCTTGTACTCTGCTGTCCATGCCTGTGCGGGCTACAGGCACGGCCCTACGAGCCGCCCGTCGGGTAGCCACGCCGCAGTAAACTGCGGCTGCTTCTGCTTCGCGCGGAGTCTCACTTCGTTCGACTCCGTAGATCTTTCAAAATTGAAATACTTCAGGCTCCTGTTACGCTCGCCCAGCTTTTTCTACGCCCCGGCGCGGACAGAATTCCGCCATTTCACAGTGCGCGCAATCGGGTTTGCGGGCATCGCAGACATCCCGCCCGAACCAGACCAGCCGATGGTTGACATCGCCCCAGGCCGATTGGGGGAACAGCTTCATAAGGTCGCGCTCTATCCGTACCGGGTCTTCGTGCTCTGTCAGACCAAGACGATAGGAGATGCGTTTGACGTGGGTATCCACCGCCAGCCCCTCATTGATGCCGAAAGCCCCCCAAAGCACCACATTGGCTGTCTTGCGGGCCACGCCGGGCACCTGAATCAGTTCGGCCAGAGTATGGGGAACTTCACCGCCATGCACCTCGACCACCCTCCGGGCCGCCCCCAGCAAATTCTTTGCCTTGCTGTGGTAAAAACCTGCGGAATGGATGACCTCTTCAACCTCTTCCTGCGTGGCGGAAAGCAAATCCACCGGACGCGGCCAGCGGCGGAAGAATTCCGGTGTAATGGTGTTTACCCGCGCGTCGGTACACTGGGCGGCCAGCACCGTCGCCACCAGCAGTTCCCACGCATTTTCATGGGCAAGATGCGTTTTCGGCGCGGGGTACCGCACTTCAAGAAGATCCCATACCCGCGCGGCGCGGGCCTTCAATTCCGTTTTGCCAGTCTTTTTTTCCGCCATGCCAAGCCTCCGGAACATCTTTTTCAGTTCTGACGCAGATGTCTGCAAAGGACAAGCGGCGCGGGGAGTCTCGCTTTGCTCGACTCCCGGAACAGTTCAGAGTTGAAATACTTTAAACTGTCCTGAAGGGTGCGCCGCACAGTTCATCATACACGGCCTTGTGCGCCGCACAGAAATTTTCCGGGGCCAAACGCTTCAGCACAACCTCACCGTTGCTAATCAAGCGCTTACGCAGTTCTTTACTCCGTATTATTTTCTGCATGGCATCGGCCAGCTCCACCGGAGTTGAAGGCGTAAACCGCAGGAACGCCGTCTTTTCAGGGTCAAGTTCTTCGTGTCGCGGCAAAGAAGAGGCTATCACAGGCAAGGAGCGGGCCCATGCCAGTAAAAGCACTTCGGGCTGCCCGCCAGCATCTTCCAGCGGAGAAATCACCGCATCGCACCCGGCCATGATGTCGTCCAAATCCTGAGCACCTATGAGCGCAAGGCGCTCCGCCGTGCGTACCCCTTCCGCCTCTGCCATAAGTGCGGCAGTATCCGGCAACTCTCCCACAACCCGGACTTCCCAGGGGGAAGGCTCTTCCAGAACCCGTAGTCTGGCCATGGCAGAAAACAGTGTAGTCAGGCCAGCCCCCTCTCCGGTTTGCCCCATAACCAGAAACACAAAATGCGGAGCATTACCGTCCGCCCGTCCTTGCAGGGCGGGATGGCCGACCGGCAAAGGAAACGGAAGCCCGCCGGGGCGAGGCGCACAACTCTTTTTGACAGGCAGTACCGCAGGGAGCACCGTGCGAATGAGCGGCGGTCTTTTCACGCCCTTCTCTCTTTCGCGCGGGGTCAACCATACCGCGCCGGAAGACGCGCGTTTTTTTAACTCTTCGGTCAGCAGCGCAGACGGCGTTAAAAAGGCATCTACCTTTCGCAGGGCTTTCATATGGGAACGGGCTGGAGTAGAAAGCAGCGCTTCAAAGGTCAGCACAAGCCAAAATGTTCCGGAACGGCGCAACCACGCGGCCTGCCCCAAGGCCTCAAAGCCAAACAGATGGATAACGCGCGCCGCGTACTGCGAAACAATACGTCGGAGAGCCAAATACAGACCCAATCCGGAAAGACCCTCACGCAAGGTTTCGACGGGGAGCCCCCGCGCCGCGCATTCCCGGGCAAGTGCACTCCGGGCGAAACAGAGCGTCACGACGGAAAAATCCATACGCTCCAGCCCTTCCGCAAGCAAAAGAGTTCTCTCCTTTGACAAAGAGAGGGGGGGCAGAGACGCTCCCGGCAGAGGCGCGGCATCGGGGCGCAAATCGATCAGCAAAACGCACATCTGTGTAATATAAACACCTTTAGCAGAGTACACAAGGTGTACACATTGCGCTTTTCGGCACGGTATTCCGCACAAAAACGCGCCGGGCAGGAATTCCTGCCCGGCGCGAAAGTGCCGCTGAAAAATCCCCGGACATCCGATCTGAAAACGACGGGCAGAAGGGGAAAAACGGGGCGGAAACCCGTTCATGATAAGCAAGTGTTTCGTGATTATTTTATTACTGAAATGCACTCAGCATATTGATAGACCGGAACTTTGCCCCGTGCCCCGCCAGGACCGAGCCGTCCAGGCAGGGAGATAATCTCTTCCGGCCCCCATAATGATACTATCGTGTAATAGTCGGGGGTGCAGGGCGTACTATGCCCTGCCGAGGGGCAGTTTGAGGGGGCGAGGAGCCCCCTCAGGAATTTTTTCAGCAGCCTGAGTACATTTCAATGCTGAAATGCACTAGAAATGAAACACGTCAACCATCAGGGCGCTTTCTTCACCGTTCTGCGGCGGGAACACCCGAGCGCGAACCTTGTCGCCCTTTTTCAGATCATCAATGCCTTTCTTGGTTTCCGAATGGAAAACGTCCAAATAGACGTTTTCCACCAGAGTGCCATCTCCCACGGAAATCTTCGCCATACTGCCGTCCTTGCGCTTGAGCTCAAACGTTTTGGCCTTGAGATCCACGCTCTCCACTATGCCGCGTTCGGTAAGCAACAGCGGGAAGCTGACAATGATGTCGGCGGTGGGAATAATGGTGACGGTAGCTTCACCCACGACTTCGGGCAGAGCGGCGTCAGCCTTGGTCATGGGGGCCGGAGCCTTGTCCGTCACCACAGTTTTGTGCGCTTCGGCGGCAAAAGCGGGCGCGGAGGCAAAGACGCATGCACAGACCAGGCACAATGACGCGCCCGCGAGAACCAACAGTTTGGACTTCATGATAACCTCTCAAGTTCAGGACTCGAGAAGCGGCGTGCCTCCGGCCAGCAAGGCTTCATGCAGTGCGGCTCGGAGCCTGCGGCCCGCCGGGCCGGGATGCCCGCTTCCCACGGTTTTGTCCTCGTAGCGCGTGACGGCCACGCACTCCGGGCCAGTCCCGAATATCAGGATTTCCGAAGCCGCGTATAGTATTTCTTCCGTTATATCGGTGATTATAACTTCCATCATGGTCTTGGCGATTTCCATAGCCAACAAGGCCGTGGTCCCCGGCAATGCGTGCGTAAAACGGGGCATCAACAAGCGGCCTTCCTTGTCAATCACGCCCACGTTGGCAATGGCGGCCTCGGCAAGAAAATTGTTTTCATCAAATGAAAAACTCACATCCACACCGCGCTCCCGCGCCTCGCGAGTCATAAGCGCATTCGGCAGATAGTTGGTGGATTTTATTCCGGCTAACCAGGCCTGTTTGGCCGGAATGGCACTGCGGCATGCGGCAAGCCCCTTCTCCCAAAAAGATTCAGGCAGCGGGCGGCTGCGCGTCACAATGACAAAGAAGCTGCTTTCAGGACACTCGGCCGGGTCCACGCCCATGCCGCCGGGACCGCGCCCCAGCAGAACCTTGACCGCGCAATGCTCTTCTCCCCCGGCTGACGCAGTGCCGAGCACTATGTCGCGCAGTTCAGCCCATCCGCAGGGGGGGACAAGTCCCAGCACAGCACAAGACCGGCGCAAACGCTCAAGATGGGCGTCCAGTTCCAGAATCCGCCTTTCCGTAACATGAAGGCTTTCAAATACTCCATCGCCCCGGTGCACCATGTGATCATCCAAAGGGAGCAGCATGAGGCGGGGCTCACGGCACAACGCGCCCAAGCGATGATCATAAAAAACCAGGACTTTGTCTTCTCCCGGCCGGGGTAGCGCGCGCAAACGCCCGCTCCATTCTTCCGCATTCAACTCCGTCAATTTTTTCACGGCGTGTGTCTCCTGTTGCGCCCGTTTGCGGGACAATTTTTTTCACCGTAGCGCCGCTTCGCGCGTGCGGCAAGATCTGTATTCTTCCCTAGTTATCAGCCATTAACAACATGAAATATCATTATATGTTAAAAGTCTCACCCTCTCATCCCCGTAGAGGCACGGGCTTTTGCCCTTGACGAAACATGGAGTGTCGATTAAACAAAGACATAAGAGGCAGAAGCCATGAAGCGTTTTTCCGTCACCGCCATATCTCCGACACTGAGAAAGTTGGGCAGTTTACTGTTCATCTTTCTTATTTTGTGCGGGGTAGGGCAGCAGGCCACCGAACTTGCGAAACTGCATTGCGAGCAAGTTAACGGTGTCTGTACACAAGCGGGTATAAATCAGGCTTCTATTTTCGTGTCCTCTGGCTATCTGGCGATGCCACGCACAGCAGATCTGATTAAGGATCTTCGCCATTCCGAATCCTTTCAGCTCTTGCTCGCGCTTCTTCTGAATCTGGATGTCGCCCCCCCTTCCGTGAGGTCTCTCTCCCTCTGGAACAGTGCAAACATCCCTTCGCAGCTTGGCCGCAATTACGGTATGCTGCCTCTCCCCAACGCCCCACCAGCACGCTCCTGAAGTTCTATGCCGTTTGATGCTGCACTGATGAATTCTTCAATACGATGAATTTACTCTGCCTTCATATACGACATTTTACCATAGGGGCTAATTATGTCTCTCGATGCTACCGTACTGCTCACCTGCCTGGCGTTCTTGGCGCTTTCCGTCGGTCTCGGTCTTTTCGGCGCGCGTCTCAACAAGTAACGCACGTTTGACGACCTCCCCATCATAAAATCCCGGAACGAAGCCTTGTTTTATTTTAGGCTTCGTTCCGAGGGGTAGAGAAGAAGCACTTCGGAGTATTTCAACATTGAGTAAGTTCAATGTAAAATTGCTCTGAGCAGGCGCGGTTTACCTTCACCCCGCTCATTGTGCGAAAAATCGGCCCACACCGCCAATAGGCCTCATCTTTTTGCTTTGTTTTTCGCAACGCGTTGTTGTCGGCCTCCTTGCCAGTGTCATAGCTTCGATTCAGCCGATACTCCGGTCAAGCTCCCGAGGATATGCGGCTCAAATTTTGCCTTATTTCTTTCCTGTTCAGGACGAACCATGAAGCGTTTTTCTGTCACCTCCATATCCCCGACATGCAAGCAACTGTGCAGCCTGTTGCTCATGCTCCTTCTTTTTGTGGGGATGGGACGCGCGTTGGCTTCTGCACAGGAAAAGGTCCAGAATCCCCTTGTTTCACGTCTTGCCATCAGCCAGACGCTCCCTCAGCTCGAAAATCCCCACTTTCTCATGCCCGGCGCAGACGCGCAGCTCCGAAATGTCGGGGAATATCACCCTCTCCATCTTCCTTTTGCTCTGACGGAAACGTCGACGGCACGCCTATCTTCCGCAAGTTCTCTCCTTTGCGTGAAAAGCACGGAATGCCCTCCTCTCCCGGGCAACCCGTACGGCATGCTGCCACTGCCCCACGGGCCACCTTTCTCCTCCTGAAACAAACATCGGTTTGGCAAAGGCGTTTTTGGTGATCGTGCGAACGAACTCGCGTCCCATACGCCGTATCAGTCAACAGCTCAGCTTTCAGGAGAAAATTATGGTTTCCGAACTTCTTGTTGCGATTTTGTGTCTCGTATTTGTGGGATTCGCCATTGTCCTTGGCGTAGCCGGCGCACGTAGCGGCAAAAAACACTCCGTGGCCGAAGCCGGAGAGGTAGATAAATCTTAAACACGAGCGGAGAATATCGCCGGAAAATTCCCTTCAATATTCTCCGCTTTAATATCAGTTCATAATCCCATACTTTCATTGAAATTCGCAGTTTCTTCGGCTCAATGCCGGGAGCTGCCGAGGGGCGCGCCCTCCCCTGCCCCTCGCCCACCCCCCGCCCCTCCCGGCGGAGGGTGGGGTCAAAAATTTCTTGCCGCTCTTGAACATACGATGTTTTCCACACTAAATCTCCCATGAAAAAAATCCTTCTCACCCTTGACGGGTACAAAGTGAAATCCTAATTAAATAGAAAAAGGCGTTGAAGGCATTTTCCCCGCTTGACCGGGACGCCGTATGTTAAATCATCGTGTAACACATCCTGTTTTCAGGAG
>JAEXGX010000069.1 GCA_023450535.1 Pseudomonadota bacterium
GAAGCGCCAAAAAAATTGGAATTCGCATGCGCCTTGCCTTCTTTTTAGCAAGATTCATACCAAGATACTCACGCAGAAAAAGTTCACTACGCGCCCAGGTAGGCCTGTTGCACACTGGGGTTGGCGAGCAGGCTGGCGGCACTGTCTTCCATAACGATATGCCCCAATTCCAACACATAACCGCGCGAAGCCAGTTTGAGCGCCGCCCGGGCATTTTGCTCGACGATAAGGATAGTCACGCCGCTTTCATTGACCTTGCGAACAGTCTCAAAAATGGCCTTGACCATGAGCGGAGCAAGGCCAAGGGACGGCTCGTCCAATAGGAGGACACGCGGGCGGGCCATAAGCGCACGGGCAATAGCCAGCATCTGCTGTTCCCCGCCGGACAACGTACCCGCAAGCTGCTCGCGGCGTTCATACAAGCGGGGGAACAGCTCGAAAATCCAATCCCGCGTACGGGCAATGGCTTCCTTGTCACGGATGGTAAAAGCCCCGAGCCGGAGATTTTCCAACACGGTAAGCGCCCCGAACACGCGGCGGCCCTCTGGAGATTGGGCCAGCCCTCTGGTCACAATTTCATGGCTGGGCAGGCTGTGGATAGCTTCGCCGCGCAGCCGGATTGCCCCGCTCATATAGGTAGCAAGACCGCTGACGGTCTGAAGTGTCGTAGTCTTGCCCGCTCCGTTCGCGCCGAGGATACTGACGATTTCGCCTTCGTCCACGTACAGGCTGACGCCGTGCAGAACTTCCACTTTACCGTATCCGGCGTGCAGCTTGTCCAATTCCAGAAACATGTTTTCCCCTTTCGGCCCGGCGGCATTCCCAGAGCAGTTTAACTTTAAAGTCATACATGGCCGGGACAGGATGGTCTGGCCGCAAGTTTCGGGGCTCATCTCTGCTCTCTTTATCCGTACGAGGCTTCACTTCTACGGCTAAAGGCACCCCGCGCCCCGCCGGGGGGAATCATTCCCCCCGATCTCCCTCAATATATTAGAACTATACAAAATAGTGTTAACAACGCCCAGAGCAGTCTCACGTTAAAACTGCTCCACCTAATCGTCGTTATCCGCAATCATTCACGGTTGTTCCCCCCTGGAATCTGCCGTGAATACTCTTTAATCGTCCTGCCCGAGGTAGGCTTCGATCACGCGGGGGTTATTCCTTACGTCCTCTGGCAGGCCGTCGGCGATGTTCACGCCGTATTCCAACACCACCAGTTGTTCGCACACCTTCATCACCAGCCCCATATCGTGCTCAATGAGCATGACGGTGATGCCGCGATCCCGAATAGCCCGGATCAGGCGCACGAGCACCGCAGTCTCCGGCTGGTTCATACTGCCGGCAGGCTCGTCCAGAATGATCAGAGCCGGATCGGAAGCCAAGGCACGGGCCATTTCCAGCAGACGCTGATTGCCGTAAGAGAGACTTCCCGCCTCTTCATCATAAAAATCAGCCAGGCCGACAAAATCCAGTTCACGCATGGCGCGTTCCCGGGCCGCTTTTTCCTCGCGGCGCTGCGCGGGCGTGCGGAACATGGAGGACAGCATTCCCGAATTCATACGGCAGTGGCGGCCCGCCAGCACATTTTCCAGTGCAGGCAGGGTGGGAAAAAGCCGGATGGACTGAAAGGTACGGGCAATCCCCATGTCCACGATACGGTGCGGCTTGCGGCCTACCAGCGACTGCCCGCGAAAAACGATTTCACCCCGGTCAGGAGTGTAATTGCCGGTTATCAGATTGAACACTGTAGTCTTGCCCGCGCCGTTGGGGCCGATAATGCCCATGACGCTGCCCTGTTCCACAGTGAAGGATACATCGTTAACGGCTACCAGACCGCCAAAGGTTTTTGTCACACCGGAAAGGCGCAGCAATTCGCTCATGACGCTCCTCCTTCGCCTTCCGATTTCGCGTTCGGGGTGACATCCGGAGCAGCACTCATCGTATTACTTGGCACCTCCCCCTCCTTGCCGGAACGCAGGGAAGCCAGGAACGCATGCACGTCATAGCGCCGGGGCGCGGGCGGCAAGATGCCCTGCGGCCTGATAATCATCATAACCATCAGAGCCAGGCCGAAAATAAGCATACGGGCCTGAGCGAAGTCGCGGAATATCTCAGGCAGGCCGAACACAAGAAAGGCTCCCAGTATTACGCCGGTAAGGCTCCCCCCTCCGAGGATCACCGCTGCGAACAGCAGCACGGAATCCCAGAAGGTGAAGGAACTTGGCGAAATAATGGTCATTTTGGCGGCGAACAGCGTGCCTGTCATACCGGCCCAGAAGGCTCCCAGCACAAAGACCATAAGCTTGTAGTGGGCCACGTCGATGCCACAACCTTCGGCCGCGATGTCGTCTTCCCTGATACAGGAGAGCGCCCGACCAAAGCGGGAATTGTGCAGCCACCAGAACAGCAGTGCAGTAATCCCGACGCCGCCCCAGATCAGATAGTAGAACTGAAGGCCCTTTTTAATTTTCATCCCGAAAATTTCAGGCCGCGCGATGCCGAAAATGCCGTTGGACCCGCCGGTCAAGCCGCCGGGATCATTGGTCAGCGTAATACGTACAATTTCCA
>JAEXGX010000070.1 GCA_023450535.1 Pseudomonadota bacterium
CACCGAAGACTATATTACTGGGAGGTTCGGCTAGATGCGCCGCCATTTTGATGAACAGCTTGAAGAATTGAACAGAGAACTCGTTGCCATGGGCGCGCTGTGCGAGAAATCCATCGCACTGGCCACACGCATGCTGCTTGAGGATGAGATCGGCCTGAAACGGGAAGTCGAGTCTACGGAAGAGAGCATAGACCGCAAGGAACGGGCGATCGAAAATCTTTGTCTGCGCCTCTTGCTCCAGCAGCAGCCCGTAGCCGGAGATTTACGAACCATATCTGCAGCGCTCAAGATGATTTCCGACATGGAGCGCATCGGGGATCAGTCCCGCGATATCGCTGAAATTTCTGTTGAATTGAATGAATGCGTGGCGTGCGGAGAGGGAAGCATGTTACTCCATATCGGAGACATGGCCACGGTGACCTCCGGCATGGTGACGCGCAGCATTGATTCTTTTGTTCGCAAGGATTTGGCTTTGGCTCGTTCCGTCATGGCAGAGGATTCGAGCGTGGATGAGCTGTTTGAAAAAATCAAGCGCGATCTCTCCTCGATGATCGGGGATGGCCCGGGGCAAGGGGAAATATGCATTGATCTTCTGATGATCGCAAAATATCTTGAACGTATCGGCGATCATGCCGTGAATATCGCGGAATGGGTGGAATTTTCTCTTACAGGGCGACATGCCGGAGAACAACATTGATCTATGTGCTGGAAGATGATCGCAACATCAGGGATTTGGTGGTCTATTCGCTGAACAGTGTGGGCCTGGAAGCCAGAGGCTTCGAGCAGCCTTCCGAATTGCGCAAGGCAATGGAAGATGAAATTCCCGAGCTGGTGTTGCTGGATATCATGTTGCCTGAGGAGGATGGCGTCGCCGTTCTCCGGCGTTTGCGCGCAAGAGAGTCCACACGGGATATCCCGGTGATCATGTTGACCGCCCTGGGTGATGAATTCGACAAGGTGCGCGGGCTTGACGCCGGAGCCGACGATTATGTGAGCAAACCTTTTGGCATGATGGAACTCCTGGCCCGTGTCCGTGCCCGGCTACGCAGGCGGAATGAACCCGTGCCGCTTTTGAACCGGATGGGACCGCTTGAACTGGATAGAGAAAGGCACGAAGTACGTGTGAATGGGCTTCCCATTGCGCTTACCCGCAAGGAATATGAATTGCTCCGGCTGTTCATGGATCACCCCCGGACGGCGTTCGGCAGAGAACAACTGCTGGAACGGGTCTGGGGATACGACTATGTGGGTGAAACGCGCACGGTGGATGTACATGTGCGTACGTTACGGCAGAAACTGGGCGACGCTGCGGTCTGCATTGAAACTGTGCGCGGCGTGGGGTATCGCCTCGCCTCGGCATGGACTTCCGAGGCAGCGCAGCCGGAGGAAGAGCCTTCAGACAGGCAGAAACGAACGGGCATGGATATGCCCGAGGCTGCTGACAACGTCAGCAGCTCCGAAAATTGCGAGTAGGTCGCGGCTCAGCCGCGCCGTAAGCTGGCCAAAAGCTGCCCCGAAGGGGCATTTCCCTTAGCCGCATAGCGGTTTAGGGAAACAGACAGCAACGCAACGAGCGGTTTTCGTGCTTTTCGTCAAGCCACTTTGCGGCTTGGACGGCGCAAACTCCGCAAAGCAGGGCTTGTCATTCTGGGGATAAACATGCCCGGCAGAGAACCGGCGGAGCATAAACGGTGAAAAGGCGTATTTTTTGGGCAATTGTACTTGTTTCTCTTGCTATTTCAATGTGTTGCTCTGCTTTGATCATGCGGATGGCACACGAACGCATGCTGACGGCATTTATGGGAAGGCTCGATGGCGAAGCCCATTACCTGAGCCAGGAGATCGAGCGGAATGGGCTGGATTATTTTAAGCATGTTTCCATAGGTCCCAGCCGCGTCAGTTGGATCGCTCCGGACGGGATGGTGTTGTACGACAGCATCGGAGATCGCCGCTTGCCAAATCATGCCGATCGCGAGGAAATCCTTGAGGCTATGGAGCACGGAACGGGAAGCAGCGTACGCTATTCCAGCACACTGGGAGAACAGACCATTTACCGGGCCTTTCGCTTGAATGATGGAAGTGTGTTGCGCCTTTCCAGCACGGAAGACTCGCTGCTACGCGTGATGTGGTCTATGTTTCCGGCTGTCGTTCTGGCTTTTGTTGCATCCATGTTGCTCGCTGCTTGGCTTGCCGGGCGTATTGCCCGCCGGGTCGTGTGTCCGGTGAATTCTATTGATCTTGATCATCCTGAACGTGCAGAAAGCTATGAGGAATTGACACCGCTACTGCGCCGCCTCGCGGCGCAGAAAATGCAGATTGAGGCGCAAATGCGCGAGTTGGGTCGCAGGCAACGGGAATTTGAAGACGTTGCGGCGAACATGACCGAAGGGCTTATTCTTCTGGATGCGGGCGGCAAAGTACTGTCCTGTAATGCTGTGGCTCCGCGCCTGATTGGGCTGGACGCCTTGCCTGTAGGCAGCGCTCTGCTGGCTTTGAACCGTGAAGAAGCGTTGCGGCTGGCGGTGGATGCCGCACGGGCGAAAGGCTCGGGGCAGGCTTTGCTGCGCGGTCGCGGGCGCTGGGTTCAGATATATGTCAACTCGGCGCGCGATGAGGCGGGAAAACCCGCCGGTTACGTTCTGCTGTGTGTGGATGTGACGGAAAAGGAAGAGCGCGATACATTGCGCCGTGAATTCAGCGCCAATGTTTCCCATGAGCTGAAAACTCCCCTGACGACCATTTCCGGGATTGCGGAGATCATGAAAAACGGCATGGTCAAGGCCGAAGATGTGCCCCATTTCGCTTCCACCGTCTATGACGAGGCGCGCAGACTGATCCGTTTGGTGGATGATATCATCCGGCTTTCCCGCCTGGACGATGCTCTCCCGGTCGGGGGGGGCTCGAGTGAAAGCGAGCCGGTCGATCTGCTTGAACTTTCCCGTTCCATCCTTGTCCGCTTGGGAGAAACAGCGCGTTCCAGAAAGATTGGCCTTCATGCCTTCGGAGACCCGGCGCTTGTGCTGGGCCAGCGCCGTATGCTGGAAGAAATGATTTTTAACCTGTGTGAAAATGCCGTCAAATATAACCATGAGGGCGGCGAGGTGAACGTGCGGGTCTCCGGCGAAAAAAAGGGCGAGATTACGCTGGAGGTCACGGATACCGGGGTGGGCATCCCGGCAGAATTGCGTGAACGCGTATTTGAACGCTTCTTCCGGGTGGACAGAAGCCGCTCGCGCGAGGCGGAAGGCACCGGGCTGGGGCTTTCCATTGTGCGGCATATAGCGAAACTGCACCATGCCCGCATTGAACTGGAAAGCGAGGAAGGCAAGGGCACGGCAGTGCGGGTGATTTTTCCTGGTGCAGTTTAATTTAAAATAGCCTTATTTAAAGCTTGAGTTGATAGTGCCTTAACCGTCGGAGGCGCGAGCGCTAGCGAGCGTTGAGACCGGCCAGGATGGCGGTCCGCAGGGGCATCGAGAGCAGAGATGACGAGTACCCGCCGCCTGTAAGGGCGGCGGGGAGAGGGGCATGGAGTGCGAGCGCAGCGTTTTCCGCGCAAAACGCAAGCGAAGGCGGGTATCGGCAAGGCCGATCGAGCGTTATAGAGAAGTCGCGGAAACAAGGTTTCGCGGAGCAGAGCCGCAGGAAGCGCAGCTTCACGAAGCGTAGAGCAGCCAGCGTGGATACATGTCGCCTTCCGCCCGTGTTCCTCGCTGGCTGCCTTTGCGGCAGCCTGCGTTGCCGCACCTTACCTGAGCCAGCGGAGCAGTCAGCGAACACCTCGCCAACTCGAAATTTAATTGCCGGAACAGATCCGCTGTGCATTGTATTCTCATGAGATTCAACAATTTGTACAAAAAAAAACTTGCCCTCATCTTTATACACGGTGTAACAAATACCAACTGACAGAGCGCGTTCTGCATAGTATCCCGTATCTTTGGGGCGCCTGCGGTTCTTGTCTGGAGTATTTGGGCTTGAAATCATCGTTGTCTCGGCATTTGACAGTAGGGGACGGCAGGCCGTCGTAAATATGCCGCTTGCGGTGATAATGATTTGGCCGACGATGATTTTAAGGCGCGATTTTCTCTGAAAAAGCGTGTCGGTTGACGTCAGACATGTCAACATGCTCAGATTTCGGGCTGTTTGCCCAATTATATTGTTTCAGGAGATAGCCAGTGCGGAATTTGCCGTTCTTCTCGACCTGTATATGTATCGTCCTGTGCGTGGCCATGAGCGGCTGTGTCGCTTCTTCCCCAAAATTGCAACCGGCTGATGCGGTACGGGAGGCTGTGGCGCACTACCGCGGCCCCGTCAGGGTGGAAAATGCCTCTCGTGTTTCTCCTGGTGAACTTGTCGCCCTTTCTTCCGAAAAGGCGTTGGATTTCGCCCCTACCTCCCGCAGTCATGACGAATTATTGCCTGTGGAACAGACTTCCTGGTTTTTGGAGCCGGGGCTTCTCAATGAAGAATGCCCGCATTGCAGGGAGCGGGGCAGTGTCATTTCTTCTGAATATGGCAAGCGCCGTGACCCGGTGCGGCATCGCAAGGTTCGCCAGCATAATGGCGTGGATATCCGAGTGCCGAAGGGATCGGCCGCTCTGGCCTTCCGGGGCGGGAAGGTGGTGCGGGCCAGCCGTTATGGTACGTACGGCCTGACGGTGGATATTCAGCAATATGACGGCTATCTCGCCCGGTATGCTCATTTGAACAAGATCATGACCAAAGTGGGCACGGAAGTGGATGCAGGCATCCAGATTGGCGAAGTGGGCCGCACAGGTCGTACCACCGGTCCGCATCTGCATTTTGAGTTGATCAAGGACGGTGAAAGCATCAATCCTTTAAAGATGCTTTCCCGTGTGGAACAGGTGGTACGCTGCAATATGCTCGAAGCATCGAAAGAAAAGAAATAACTTAGAGCAATTTAATTTTATAAATTGTTCTGGTGACTGCGAGGACAGGCACCCGTTGCGAAGGCGTGAAGCATGTGGGGCAGAATATAGTGTCCCGGCCATGTATGATTTTTTAGATTGTCGGGAAAATTTCTGAAGCGCGTAAAGGCTGGAGTTGTTTGGCTTTGAAATGGCCAGATTGCTCCAGCCTTTCGCGTAGATAAAACGCGAGGGAGTAAGGAATGAAGGTCAGGTTTGCGGTACCAGATGACGCTCAGGCGCTCTTGCGGATCTATGCGCAGTACATGGAAACGCCGATTACATTTGAGTATGTATTACCTTCACTTGGTGAATTTTCAGAAAGAATTGCTGCCATATCCGCATGGTATCCTTATCTTGTGTGTGAAGAGGACAATACGCTCGTCGGCTATGCCTGTGCCCACAGACATGGGGAGCGGGAGGCATACCAATGGGGTGCGGAACTGTCAGTTTATCTTGACCGGGATTACACTTCAAAAGGTCTGGGCAAAATGATGTATCGTATGTTGATTGATATGCTAAAAGCGCAGGGAATCAGAACGGTGTACGGCGCTGTTACAGCACCCAACATAAAAAGTGAAGCACTGCACAATGCGCTGGGATTTTGTGTTCTTGGTGTATATCATAATGCTGGATACAAAAAGGGAAGATGGCATGATGTGGTATGGTATGAAAAGCAAATAGCACCATACGAATGAGAACCGCAACCTGCCATATCAATTGAGGAAATTCCAAAAGAACAACTGCAAAAAATAATTTCCTGTGCCGTTTGCTGAAGAGGATGGCGCCAGAAATTTTTTGCCGGGGGGAAATATTTCCGAGTAACAGGTTTTGAGCCGGCATCAACCGGCATAACACTAAGAAGCTCTCTTTTTGAGGGGTTTCGCCGTCCGCCGGACCCCAGATAGCCGGGGTCCGGCGGAAAGGTACATAAGTCGTTCGTTTTACGGCGCGACAAAACCGCGACCTGCTCGTAATCTTTGAGGCAACTGACGTTATCAACCGCCTCGGGCTTCGCACTGATTCGTCAGCTTACACCGTAAGATTCAGTTTGGTTCCTTTTCCTGCTTCTCCCAGTGCGGCGTTTACCATACTTTCCGTATTCTGGGTTCCACTATTGAGCAATTGTCCCGCAAGACTCGCCTGGGTGTCCAGAGAGCTTTTCAGCGCGCCCATGGCCGCTTGGGCCGGGGCCGCCAGGCTGGTTCCGCCAATATTCATGAAAACCTCCGTGCTTGAACCGGTTTTGGCATGTATTGCAAAACGCGGTCAGACGCCATTTCAGGATCAGTTGACGTCTGTATTCAAACGTCTTATCGGCTCGAGGAGCGTCAGGCAATAGAGCAATATGTTCAGGAAATTCCGAAAAAGCGCCGGGCGTTATCGCCGCAGTGTTCCCATAGTTCCGCAGGAGATTCTCCCCGGGCTTCCGCCACGGCCACGGCCGTGAAGGCCGAAAGCGCCGGCTCATTGCGCTTGCCTCGCCAGGGAATGGGAGCGAGATAGGGGCAGTCGGTTTCCACCAGCAGCCGATCTCCGGGAATGATACGTGCAGCGTTGCGCAATGCGTGATTGGCCGGATAGGTCACCGGTCCGGGCAGGGAAATGTGCCAGCCTCGCGTCAGGATTGCCTGTGCGGCGTCTTCGTCGCCTCCGAAGCAATGCCAGAGCAACGGTCGTCCGGTGAAGCCTTCATCGTCCAGTACCCGCAGTGTGTCAGCAAAGGCGTCACGGGAATGGATGACCACAGGGCGATCTATCCGCATGGCGATGCGCAATTGAAGGCGGAAAATTTGTTCCTGTACATCATGAGGGCACTCTTTCCAGTAGAAATCCAGGCCGATTTCTCCCACTGCGCGCAAGCGTTCATCATGTCGGAAGTCGTCTTCAATGGCCGCCCATTCCCCTTCGGTCACGGTTAGGCCATCGCAGGGGTGGACGCCAAGGAGAAAGAATAGTTCCGGCAGGTCGGGGCGGGTGTTTCCCATAATTTCCCGTTTGTCAAGGTAGGCTGCGTGGTTGAGGAAAACCTGGCCGATATGGGACAAGCCTGCTCTGGCGGCTCTTTCAAGAATACTCTCGAAATCGGGCCAGAGCTGCTCAGAATCAAGATGCGCGTGGCTGTCCACGCCGGTACAGGGCAATGCCAGACTTTCCGGCAAAGGGCGCTCCCTGGCGGCCACCTTTGCACGCTCTTTATCATGCTTGGTTGATGACATGCTTACTCCGTTCAAAAAATGTCAAAACCTTGATTTCTCCGAGGGGGAGTTTGCAGGGGCGAGAAGCCCCCCAAGTTTTATTAAAGGCTCTCTTTAAATTTTGAGTTGATAAACGATTAACAGCCGGAGGCGCGAGCGTTAGCGAGCTTTGAGGCCGACCAGGACGGCGGCCCCGCAGGGACCGTGCCCGGTGTCGAGCATAGCGAGGCTTACGGGCATCGAGAGCCGGGACGACGCTCCCGCCTGGAAGGCGGCATGGGGGGGCGAGGAGCGGCCTCATGATTCGCGAAGCGGAGCCTTGGGGCGGCAAAGCCGTAACAGGGCGTAACGTAGCCAGCCTGCGCCGAAGGGTGCCTTTCACCCGTGTGGAACACGGGCTGCCTTTGCGGCAACGGATGTTGCCGCACCTCACCTGAGCCAGTGGAGCAGTCACCGAACACCTTACCAACTTAAAATTTAAAAGAGCCTCATAAAAAACAAAATCCGCTGTTCGCCCGTTCCCACAACGCGAGTAATGCGGCGCGGTGCGCGGAAGCATCATATAGCGCTGCTGTATCAGCCGCTCCGCCGCGCAAGGCATCCCATCCATCGCCCTGTTCTTCCCACAGGGCAAGGGCTTTATCAAGCGCAAAGGACGCGCTGATAACGTCGCCGTCTGCCGCCCAGAGACCGTTGCCGGGGCGGTCGTCATGGCGCAATTCATTGCGTAGCTGCTGGGGAAGCCATGCGGGTGTATCACCGCGCGCCCGTCCGGCATGCAGCTCCACCGGGTTGCGCATATAGTCCCATCCGCCGAATCCGCTGAAGCCTGTCACCACACAGCCCGAAGCCATTGCTTCCAGTGGAGGAAGAGGACAGCCTTCAGGGAAGCCGGTGGCAAGAAAAATATCTGCACTCCGCAGAAGTGCGGCCACTTCGTCATGTGATTTGTCCCGGATTTCCAGCCATACGGGCGGAGTTTCACCCCGGCGGACGATGCGGGCATCTGTGATGGTGCGGATTTGCCGGGCCAGAGCGCTGTTCTTGCGTGGCATCCAAGCGATGCGGGCAAGGTTCGACGATGCGTCGTTTTCCGTTTCTGCGGAAGAGCGATTGGAAGGATGGAACAGTTTGCGGTCGATGCCGGGGCGCAGCAGTTCCGCCGTTTTTCCTGTCATGTCCCGCACATGCCAGGCCACGGGGCGGGACACGGCAAGATAGTGAACGGGCAATTTTTGCAGCTCCAGCCTGTCGGGCAGTTCCGCAAGCAGATAGGCCCAGTTCTGCACATAGATTACCACCCGTGCTCCTGCGCGCAGTCCGGGAAGCAGGGCGAGAGGCCAGCCTTCGGGCAAAAGCCAGATGTCGTCGGATTGGAGGAGTGGAGAGGGGGACAGCGCATCGGGAACGCAGGCCTCCAGTTTATCTCCCTGCCAGAGCAAAAGCGGCACCGATGCGGGCAGAGCGGAAATCCACGAGGTGTTCTCCGGCTTTTCGTGCAGGACGAAAAAAA
>JAEXGX010000165.1 GCA_023450535.1 Pseudomonadota bacterium
ATCCCTCCGTTGTGGAACTTTCCGCCAAAGTGCACTGTGAGGGTGAATACCTGCGCCTCCAGCAATGCTTTGAGATGTTCCAGCAGGGAACGTATCCCTATTACAAAATCAGAGTGGAAACCACGGACGGGCGCGTGCTGCACAAGGAAGTTCCTCTGCCCAAGGGACACCCCCGCAACATGATGTCCGACGCGGAATTCCTTGAACGCTTCCATCTGGTGGCCGCCCCCGTACTGGGTGAGGAAAAGGCGTCCCGCGTGGCGGACATGGTCATGAACATGGAAAATCTGGAACGTGCAGGAGACATCGTGGACGCCATGCGCATTGCACGCTGACTCCATACCTCTCCACTGTCTTTTTCTTGAAAAAGGCTGCGGAGAGGTACTTAAAAAGGAACTTGTGATGAAGAAAATATGTGTCATCGGCGCGGGTGGCACCGGCCAATGCTTTGCCGCCGACATGGCCCTGGCCGGGCACGATGTGTCCCTCTACGACGAACGAAAAGACCGGTTGAATGAAATCAGGCAGGCGGGGGGCATCACTCTGACAGGGGGCGGACGCACCGGAAAGGCGCTTCCCCATGTGTGCGACGATGTGGAAACAGCGCTGAAAAACGCGGAACTGGTTGTAGTATGCGCCGTGGCCCATCGGCACGCTGTTCTGGCTGAATATTGCGCTCCGCACCTGCGCGACGGGCAAACGGTGTTTATCTCCGCCGGAAGCGGCGCGTCCCTGCTTTTTGATCAGGCACTCCGTAACGTGCGTGGTTTGGACGCAAAACAGCGCCATGGCGTACTACTGGGCGAGCTGGAAGGCAACCTCTACCCCTGCCGCCGCTTGCGCCCCGCTCAGATATTCATGGCCTTTCCTCCGGCCCGGCGCATGATCGCCGCCCTGCCCGCAACTGATACACCCCGTCTTCAGACCGCGCTGGAAGGCGTGCTGGAAACAGCCCCCGCAAACAATGTTCTGGAAACGGCGCTGAACTCCCCCAATGTAGTCATCCACCTCATGGCGTCGTTGCTCAACCTCGGCGCGGTGGAACGTTCGGGCGGCGAATACTGGTTGTATAAAACCGGATTGACACCGGGAGTGCTCACCATGTTGGACGCCATGAACAGGGAAAAAGAACGTCTGTTCGCGGTTTGGGGCTGGACTCCCCGCTCTCCCATGGATCACATGCGCCATGTGGCGCGTCAGGACGCCTTTCCCGAACTGGACGCCTTCCGCTCGCTCATCGGCCCCACTGACGCGGGGCACCGGTATCTGGCGGAAGACGCCGCCACCTGCATCTGCCTTCTGGCCGACGCGGGAAAACTGGCGGGAATAGAAACGCCGCTGGCAGACAGCCTGCTCCACCTCGCGGGAGCACTGCACGGCAAGGACTACATGCACGAAGGCCGCACACTGAAAAGTCTGGGGTTGGGGAGCCTGACCAAAGACATGGTGAACGCAAGGCTGCTCGGCCGAGAGCTATCCTGATAAAAAAACGGGGGAGGTAATCTCCCCCGGGCCCCATACTTATAACATAGTGTAACAATTGGGGTGCAGGGGCGTCATGCCCCGCTCTGCGCTCTGTTTCCCTAAGCCGCTTTGCGGCTAAGGGACATGACGGGCAAGCCCGTCACGAGGCTGCTGAAAAAGTCAGCCGCCCCCCGGAAGAGGGCATAGCCGGAATTCACTTCCGGCGTTAACTGCCCGAATTCCGTGCCTTTCCGCCCGGCGAGTTTTCTTGAAAATGAGCCGTTGGCGGCGCAAACTCCGCGAAGCGCGGGTTTGTCATCATTCTGATGACGGGCAAGCCCGTCACCCTTTTATTTTAGTCAACAAAAGGATTCACCATGTATTCCTGGCGCGCGCACATCGGCCTTCTGGCCCCCGGTTCCGGCCCCAATATGGAAATGGATTTCCATCGCTTTCTGCCCGAAGGCGTGGCCGTGGCCACGACCCGTCTGCCTTTCAGCATTCCCACTCCGCAAGGCCTGCTGGATATGGTGAGCCACCTGGAAACGGCATGTGAGGTATACAAGCCTTACAAGCACGACGTGGTCATGTTCGGCTGCACCTCCGGCAGTCTGATCGGCGGCCCCGGCTTTGACCGTGAACTTATCACAAAAATGGAAGCGATCACGGGCGATCCCTGTCTCACCACCTCCACGGCAGTGCTGGAAGCCTTTCATGCGCTCGGCGTTTCCCGTCCGGTGGTAATCACGCCCTATCCCGACGACACCAACGAGGCGGAAAAAATCTTTCTGGAAAACAACGGTCTTCAGGTACGTTTCATTTCCGGCATGGCCAACGACTATGTTAACCAGTCCATTACCGATATCGAACCGCACTACGTTTTTCAGAAGGTCAAGGCCTTGCCGCGCGACAGCGCGGACAGCCTGTTCATCAGTTGCACCGGGCTCAACGTTCTGGACATCATCCCGCTGCTGGAGTGCGACTGGGGGTTGCCGGTCATCACCAGCAATCAGGCCACCCTGTGGGCCTGCCTGCGGCACTCTGGCGTGAAGGATGCCATTCCCGCCCTCGGCCGTCTGCTGACGCTATAGCGCTACTTCTCCCTGTCCCGTGCCGGGCTTTTGTTCCGGCGCGGACGGGTCTTTTTTGGTTACGCTGTTCCAGGTTTCGCCCAGTTCGCGCATGGCCTCGTCCATCTGGCGGCCGAACGACGCACCGAAATCCGCTGCACCTTCCTTTGCTCCGGCCAGAGCATCATTCCAGGCTTTGGCTATTTTATCCTGCGGACGTTCCTTTTCCACAGCGGCGAGCGTCTGCGAACCAAGATTTCCCAGTTTCTTTCCCAGTTCGACTAGTTGATCCTGGGTCATCTTTCCGCCCTTGAGCGCTTCCTGAAGCAAAGGCAAGACCTTTTCCCGATATTCCTCAGCGGGAATAACGTCGCGCAAGGCGGCCAAGCCGCCGTACTCGGCAGGGCTGATTTCTTCCTCACCCCAGGCGGCGCGCTCCATGCGCTGATTCACCACCAAAAAAATACAACAGGCCGCAAGCACGGCGATCACGATATTTTTAAACATATTCAGCTCCGTACAGGGGAAATTCGCTCCTTTTGAGCGATGCCTACAAGCCTCTATCTCTCATTTTCGTGGCATATGCCATGAGTTTTCGCGCTTCCACAAAGTTGGGATCCAACTGGAGAGCACCCTGCGCGGCCTGTACGGCCTTGTCCCACTTTTTCCAGTCTATATAGAGCCGCCCAAGGTTGAAGAACAGATGGGAATCCTTATAACCTCCAACGCCTGCCTTGATGTAACTCTGTTCTGCTTCGGCGTACTGCCCCATCTTGCGCTGGGCCATGGCCAGACTATTGTAGATATGAGCTGCACCCGGCATACCTTCCAAAGCGTCGCCCAGATACTGCACCGCGTCGCTATATTCCCCGGCGCGCAAAAAACGCTCCCCAATGTCAGCCTTAAGCTCATGATTTTCCTGATTTTCACGTACCAGAACCGAAAACACGGCACGGGCGCCGTCTATCTGCCCGGCGTCGAGTTTCTGCTGACCACGTTCCAGACCCTGCCGCCGCTTTTCTTCCAGTTGACGGATACTTTCCTGCGCGTCGTCCTGAAACTGCCCGTCAAAGGTCTCCAGCAACATGTTGAGTCCGTCCAGAAACTCACGCTCCTTGCCCGGCTCATATTTGAGTTCTAGCGCGGCAGACTTGCGGACATGCGGATCGCAAACGATATGATAGGCCGCATCGGAAATCAGACGTTCAAACTCTTCCTTTTCGGCCTTCATAAGCGGTTCACGAAATACCGTGATCACGGCATCCCGCAAGGTTTGAACAGCGGAAAAAAACTTTTCCTGGCGGATGATCGACTTGATTGAACTGAGCTGACGCCGAGCAGTGGCAAGTTGAGACATGACGTTGTTCCGAATTGCGGTTTTTAATTAAAGTTAACCGGCTCTGCGCGCCAGTTTAAGCCGGACGGCTTCCAGGTCCTCAGGCGTATCCACGCCACAGGTGCGGAATGACGTTGTCACGACCCGCAGGGGAATGCCGTTTTCCAGAAGGCGCAACTGTTCCAGTTTTTCCAGCAGCTCCAGGCGGCTGGGCGGCAGATCGCTCATACGTTCCAGCACCTGCCGCCGGAAGGCATAAATACCCACGTGGCCGAGATAACGCGGCGTCCCCCCGTCGCGCGGATACGGAACAGGCGAACGGGAGAAATACAGAGCGTCCCCGGCCAGGTTTGTCACCACCTTGACCTGATTGGGAGAGGCGATAAGTTCCCTCTCGTTCACGGGGTCCAGCGGCGTAGCCAACGTGGCGCACAACACGGCAGAGTCCGTAAAGGGAACAAGCAGCTCGTCCAGCATAGCCGGTTCAAGCAGCGGTTCATCCCCCTGAATATTGACGATGACCGCATCCGGCGGAAGTTCCAGCCGAACCACCGCTTCGCGCACGCGATCCGTGCCGCTGGGGTGATCCGCCGCCGTCATGACGCAAGGCAGATCCAGTGCGCGGGCGGCCTCTGCCACACGTTCGTCATCCGTGGCGACCCATACGCCCTTGAGCGCAGTGCAGCGCATGGCCCGCGTGGCCACATGCCAAATCATCGGCTTGCCGCAAATATCGGCCAGGGGTTTGCCCGGCAAACGGGTGGAGGCATAGCGGGCGGGAATGATGCCGTAACAGGAGGTCATAACTACGCCTTTACTGCAATTAATAACAGATATGTGCCGACACAACCGGCAGGAAAGTTATTTTGCCATAAAAAAGCCGTCGCGCCAAGTTCGGAGCGGCACCTGTGTCAGCTGACACCTTGACCGTCGGAGGCCCGCGCCGTGGCGCGCCTGGAGCGATCCCCCCCGTCAGGAATACAAATCATATGGTAAAGTGCATAACAGGGATCTCAGCAATAGCGTGATACACGCGCTGCTGCCGCCTTCCATAGCGGTGAAGCCCTCTGCGTATATATTGCCGATGGTGACGATAACTATGCCGCATACCGGCAGGGAGGTCTTCAGTGCTGATAAGGCTTCATGGATGAGAATCTTCCCGGTTTTGGGCGCAATGCACGGATCAATCAACGTCCATATCCTTGGCGACATGAAAAAACTGCGGCCACTTGCCATACAAAAGCATTTTTCCTGCCGCCCCTTGACGGGACGGGCGTTTAACGTATCTTCCTTCCGTCCCGCATATCCTTTTTCGCTGCGGCGATTCGTTCGCGCGGGGCGTTCCTGCATCCTCAATTTTTTTCCGGGCGGGCAAGAATGGGCAAAGATTTGATTATTGTGGAATCACCGGCCAAGGTGAAAACCATCAAGAAGTTTCTGGGCGGCAAGTATATGGTGCAGGCCAGTGTCGGCCACATCCGCGACCTGCCCACCAAAGAAATCGGCGTGGACGAGGAACATGACTTCTCGCCGCGGTATCAGACCATTCAGGGCAAAGAAAAGGTCGTCCATGACCTTCAGGAAGCCGCCGCCAAGGCCGACACGGTCTATCTCGCGCCCGACCCGGACCGCGAAGGCGAGGCCATTGCCTGGCACATCGCGCAGGTAATCAAAGACAAGGCCAAAGACATCAAGCGGATCCAGTTCAACGAAATCACTTCCCGCGCGGTGAAGGATGCTCTGGAGCATCCGCGCGACATCAACCCGGACCTCTTTGAAGCCCAGCAGGCCCGCCGCGTGCTGGATCGCCTGGTTGGCTACAAGATTTCTCCCCTGCTGTGGAAGACGGTAAAACGCGGCATCTCCGCCGGGCGCGTACAATCGGTGGCATTGCGCCTCATCGTGGAAAGAGAAGAGGAGCGTCAGGCCTTCAAGCCCGAGGAATACTGGCTGTTCCGCGCCAAACTCGAAGGCTCGGTCCCGCCGCCCTTCAAGGCGGAACTGCTGAAAATCAAGGGCAAGAAAGCTGTGGTTCCCAACGCCGAAGCGGCAGAAGAACTGGAAGCAGCCATGCGGGGCAAGCCCTTTGTGGTCGACTCCGTGGAGGAAAAGGAACGCGCCCGCAATCCGCTGGCTCCGTTTACGACGTCCACCCTGCAACAAACGGCCAACCAGAGGCTCGGTTTTTCCGCCAAGCGCACCATGTCCACAGCGCAGCGCCTGTATGAAGGCGTTGAACTGGGAGAGCGCGGCACTACGGCGCTGATCACCTATATGCGAACCGACTCCGTACGCATTGCGGACGAAGCTCGCGACGCCGCCACGGCATATGTTGAAGAGCGTTTCGGCAAGGAATTCCTCGCTCCCGGCGGCAAAGGCCGCGTGTTCAAGGGCAAGGCGGGCGCACAGGATGCGCACGAAGCCATCCGCCCCGTTGATGTCACCCTTGCCCCGGCGGAAATCAAGGAATTTCTCACCCCCGAGCAATTCCGCCTTTACGGCCTGATCTGGTCGCGCTTTGTGGCCTCGCAAATGGCTGCTGCCCAATTCCACGATACGATAGCGCTGATCACCTGCGGCCCTGCCCAATGGCGGGCCAAGGGCGAGCGGCTGCTTTTCCCCGGCTGGCTTGCGGCCCTGCCCCGGCCTGCCGATGAGGAAGAAGATGCTCTGCCGCCTCTGAAGCAGGGCGAGGAACTCAAGCTGCTTGAAATGACCAAGGAGCAGAAATTCACCCAACCCGCCCCGCGCTATACCGAAGCATCGCTGGTCAAGGAACTGGAAGAACGCGGCATAGGCCGTCCTTCCACCTACGCGACGATCATTTCCACCATTCAGGATCGGGAATATGTCCGCTTGGAGGACAAACGCTTCGCGCCCACGGATCTCGGCAATGTCGTCTGCGCCCAGTTGCGTGATCACTTTCCCTCGCTCATGGATGTGGGCTTCACCGCAGGCATGGAAGACGATCTGGACAAGGTGGCGGACGGCAAGCTCGGATGGGTGGGATTGCTCAAGGACTTCACCAAGGATTTCAATCCGGCTTTGAGCGCAGCGGCCCAGAACATGGCCCCGGTCAAGGGCGGTCTGACCACGGATCTGCCCTGCCCCAAGTGCGGCAAGCCCCTGGTGGTCAAATTCGGAAAAAGCGGGGAGTTTCTGGCCTGTACGGGATATCCGGACTGCCGTTACACCACGAATTTTTCCCGCGATGAAAAAGGCGTGATCCGGATAGAGGAAAAGCAGGCCCCGACGTATGAAGTTGTGGGCAAATGCCCGCAGTGCGGCGGCGATGTGGTGCTCAAAAAATCCCACACGGGAAGTCGCTTTCTAAGTTGCGCCAACTATCCCAAATGCACCTATGCCGCGCCCTTCAGCACCGGCGTGCCCTGTCCAAAATGCGGCAAAGGCACTCTGGTGGAAAAAAGTTCCAAGCGGGGCAAAATTTTTTATTCCTGCGATCAGTATCCCCAGTGCGACTATGCCTTGTGGGACTGGCCGGTCAACGAGCATTGTCCGGAATGTGATTCCCCCTTGCTGGTTATCAAGAATACCCGGGCCAAGGGGCGCCATATCGCCTGTCCCAACCCCAAGTGTCATTATGTACGGGAACTCGGAGACGAATAGAGCATTTTTACTTTGAAATGCTCTCGGAGTCGAACAGAGCGAGACTTCGCCGCAGCACCGGAGTAGCCGCAATTCAGTTGCGGGTAGCCCCCCGAAGGGGGGGCCGTGCCTGTAGCCCGCAGGGTGTACAGGCTGACAGTAAAGCAATCTCCGGCTTCAGGCGTGAAACCTGCGGGTCAGAACATAGGGTCTTGGTTGGCAAATATTTTGAAAGTTGAAACGCTCTGGACGGCAGAGGATGTTCACGGGTGCGTAAAAAATGAACGACGCCTTTCCGCTGAGCCGTTGTTAATACTGATCGAGTACGGTTGGTCATGAAAAGGCACATCATTCTGGTTATAGACGACAGCAAAACTGCCCTGGGGGCCGTGCGGCATATTCTGGGCGCAGAACACCAGGTTGTGCTCGCTTCATCCGGAAACGCCGCCCTGGAACAATTATACCTCGAACTCCCGGATCTTATTCTGCTTGATCTGTTTATGCCCGGCATGGACGGACCGGAAACATTGGCCCGTATCCGCATGATCCCCGGTTGTGAAAAACTGCCTGTCATCTTTTTTACTGCCGCCCAGTCCACAGAAACCGAAGCTGAATGTCTGGCCTTGGGAGCGCGCGACTTCATTACCAAGCCTTTCGCTCCTGAAGTATTGCGCAGCCGCATTGCCAACATGCTGGAACTGGAAGACTACCGTAAGGATCTGCAGGGCAGGCTGGACGAAAAAACACGCGAGGCAGAGGAACTGGCGCTCCAGACCATTATGGCCATTGCCCGAACCATTGACGCAAAAGATGAATACACGCAAGGGCATTCGCTACGTGTGGCGACATACAGCCGGGCCCTTGCGAAGCATCTGAACTGGAGTGAGGCGGAGTGCGACAATATTTACAACATTGCCCTGCTCCACGATGTGGGAAAAATCGGCGTGCCGGACAGCGTCCTCAAAAAACACGGACGCCTGACCGAGGAGGAATTCGCCCAGATGCGCCGCCATCCGGCCACAGGTGCGGATATACTCAAAGACGTCACCTCCTTGAAAGGCATTGAACTGGGTACGCGTTTTCATCATGAGCGCTTTGACGGAAAAGGCTATCCCAATGGCCTCAAGGGCGAGGAGATCCCCCTTATCGCCCGCATTATTTGCGTGGCGGACGCCTTCGACGCCATGACCAGCACCCGCTGCTACCGCCTTAAACTGGATATGGACGTGACATGCGCCGAACTGCAGCGTTGCGCGGGAACGCAGTTCGACCCCGCGATCGTGGACGCCTTTCTCGCCATGCTGGCTGAAGGGCTGCCCGAAGCTGTGCTGGAATAGCGTTTTCCTTCTGCCTTTGCGGCTTAACAGAAAGGCACAAAAATCAGTCGTTTACGGCGCGGCAAAGCCACGGCCTCACGGTCTGCTCCTGATTTTTGAGGCTGCTGACGTTATCAGCAGCCCTTAATGGCCCCTTTCCAATCCCCCGGAACACCCTGCTAATATCGCAGAACGTTATTTCTTGTGGCTGCCCGCAAGTGAATTGCGGCTACTCCAGATATTGTGGGGCTTCGCAACCGAGTCTCGTTTCACTCGACTCCGTAGAGCATTCAACATTGAAATGCTCTCACCTTTCGTAACCCCATAGCCCTACTGACTTTCGTGGGTTCGTAGTCCGAAACTCACCAGATAAAAGAACTGCTTAATTTTGGATTGAGCACGCGAGAGACGAGGTAGACCGCGCAGCGGGCTAGCCTCGCGATAAGCGTGCGGACGTTGACCGGGGAACGGAGAAGACAGGATAGAACGATACGGGAAGGCTTATGCGCCAGAACATGGGAGGGGTATCCCGGGAGGGGATTGACAAGGGGAGGCGTCGGAGGGGAGGGCAAAGCCCTCCCATGACACGCCTCTCCTTCTCCCTGCCCGGAGGGCGGAAGG
>JAEXGX010000167.1 GCA_023450535.1 Pseudomonadota bacterium
CCGCTGAAGACAGGCTTGCCGGAAAACGTCTCAAACAGGCGGATTTCAACCGCTCCGTTACGTCCGTCGCCACCGGGCCAATATGCCGTGAGCAACAAGTCCGCCCCGGCGATCTGGAAACGCTTGAAATCCAGCTCCCCCCCCTGCCAGGCGCTCAACACCGACCCGCCGAGCACGGCGGAAGGAGGCGTCAGCCGCATAAAGGGCAGAAAGCTGAGATTGCTTTCCACGGCCGCCCCAAGGTCCTTGCCAAGTCCGGTCGCAGCCTTGTTCGGTCCGGTCAGCGGCGTCGCCAGAGCCATGTTCACCATGTTCTGGCCGGGACCGTAGATATCCACTATCGTCACCGCCCGGGCGGGAACGGCGGCAAGCACACAGCACAGCATCAATGCCGCTGCGCTTAACCAATTAATCCAGTTCAGTCTGCACCTCATACAAGCACCTCGAAAAGCCAGCCGCAAAGGGCGTTTGTGTCAAAGGATATCCCGAAATTCCGGGAGCGGCCACAGGCTGCAAGGCCAGGCCGGAACGCGCGTGATAGGGCGAATTCGGCAAAGATAATATGACAGTGCGCACAGGGCGTCAAACCGGAACCGAACGCTCCCGGTGCAGAGTATTTTACTCTTGCGCTTCAGCCTGCTCCTTCCTGAGGCAGGCTGACAAGGCTCTGCATAAAGTCCAGTTTCTTCTCTCTGGGCAATTTCTTTATTTTTCCCTCCAGACGCAACGCCGTCCCCTGATCCGTGCAGGCCGCACAGGCCGCCAGCCGCACGGGCCGCCGCGCCCGCGTACATCTGGCTCCTCCGGAGAGCTCCCCATTATGCTGTCGCACCCGGCGTTCCACGTCGGTGCTTACTCCGCAGTACAGGCTGCCGTCCGCGCAAAGCAGCAAATAAACATACCAGATCCGCTCCGTCATACCCTGTTTGTATGCGGCAACGTGCTGCACCGCAAGGGCCGTTACGCACCAAACATTACGAAAATTTGTAAGAATAAAGATAATAACGCGCACGCCGTTCCAAGTGCCGCTTTCGACAACGTTTTGGGTGTATCCGGCGAAAAACGATGCTTGCAACCATATCAATGACAACATTATAGATTGCAATGTTCTGCAGGAAACCTGTTTACGCTCAGAGGATATCAAGCCTGGCGGCCTCGAAAATACGTGAACTGCTGAAAATCACCGAGCGGCCTGACATTATTTCTTTTGCCGGGGGATTGCCAGCATCTGAATTGTTTCCAATGCGCGAGCTAGAGCATTTCGTCATCGACATGCTCCCGAAATCGAGTGGACCGAGACTTCGCCGCACCGCCCCCACCATTCCGATATACCCGCAGTTCACTTGCGGCGTTGAGCTTCGACTTCAGACGTGAAACCTGCGGGTCAGAACAAAGGTTCTGGCTGGAAGCCATGTTCAATCACAAAATGCTCTAGCATCATGAAAAAATTGACGAAAAAATACCACAGTGTTACCTGCTTTACTATGATAGAGCGGAATAACCACAGCAAGACAGGATGGTTGCATCCATGACAACACAGGCACGCGTAAATACTGAAAACAGTTGGGCCATTCTCAAAGACGCCATTCTCCAGAGCACCTCTTCGCGCTCCGGCGTCTACCCCACTCCAGTCAAGGGCTTTCAGTTTTACCGCCAGACAAGCAATGCGGATCCCAAACCGTCCTTCTATAAGCCGGTCGTCATCGTGGTTGTTCAGGGAAAAAAATGGGTACGGATCGGCCAGGAAGAACACCATTACGGTGAAAATATCTGCTTTGTCTGCGGTGTGGACATGCCCGCTTCAAGCTGCGTCATGGTAGCCAGTGAAGAAAAACCCTATCTGGCCTTGTCACTGTATCTGGATGCCGGGCTTATTACGAGTCTGGCGCCCAGGATACCTCATAAGACAACAGAAGCCGGTTTTTTCAGGGGCGCGGCGCTGCAGGAACTGGAACCGGACCTGCTGGATTCCTTTGTCCGGCTCGTCGAACTGACAAAGACCCCGGAACAGATCCCGGTCATGGAGGAGCTGCTGATCCGCGAAATCCATTACCGGCTGCTGACCAGCTCATTTGGCAACGTGCTGCGTACGCTCAACACGTTTGGTTCGCAGGGGCACCAGATCACTCGGGCCATTGCCTGGCTGAAAGAATACTACAAGGAACCACTGCTTGTGGAAGACCTCGCCAGCCGTTCAAACATGGCCCCCTCAACGTTTCATAGGTATTTTAAGGATATTACGACACTAAGCCCGCTCCAGTACCAGAAACGCCTGCGTCTTGACGAGGCCCAGCGCCTCATGCTGTCGGGAGAGTACGACGTAACACAGGCCGCAATGGCTGTGGGCTATGAAAGCGTGACGCAGTTCATCAGAGAATACAAACGTCTCTTCGGCGAGCCTCCGCGCAGAAATATCATGAAAATGAAGAACATGACCAGCGGCGAGCGTCACTGGGCGGCGATGTGATTCTCTAGAAGAACTCACGAAAAATCAGGAGTACATTCCAGGCTCAAATCATTAGGGATGATCATAACGGGGATTCGAGTTTTGCCGATGATCTTTTCAGCAGACTTGTTGAGCCAGCGACCGAAAAAACCTTTGGTCGAAAGACTTCCGATAATAACAAGATCAGCGCAATAGTGATCAATGATATTGAGCAGTTCGTCATCAGCATTGCCTTCGGTAAAAACAAGAACAGGCTCACCATCGAAATGGCATGTCACATACTCCTTAAAAGCTTCCCGATTTTTCCTGCTGCTTTCTTCAACAAGGGGTTCCATTCCACCGGCAGACGTGCGGCGAAGGAGGCTGTCCGTGTTGGCTTCCATATGGACGAGAATAAGCTTTGCCTCGTTCTGCTTGACGATATCGTTCACATACTGAACGATATCATCGGGATTTTCAGAGAGATTGAGACAGCTGACGATATTGGAAAAGACAGGCATGATGTTCTCCCATAGTGTAATTAGCTTTCAGGTTATCTATGGCCTGGACACGCGGTTCTGACCCACTGGTTTCACGCCTGAAGCCAGAGCTTGCTTTGCCGTCCATACCTGTGCGCCTTACAGGCTGCAGGCACGCCCCTGCGTTGCCGCCCGTTGTGTGGTAACGCCGCAAGTGAATTGCGACGACACCAGATATTGGCGGCGCTGCGGAGCCTTTAGCCGTTGGCGTGAAACGCCTTGCGGATAAAGAGAGCATAGATGAGTCTTGCTCCACTCGACTTTGGGAGTATTTCGATGACGAAATGCTCCAGGTCATTTCCAAGGTCATTCTCATGGACCAATAATTCCACTCTTTGCTACTTTAACAGGGCATGGGCAAACATGCGCGTCCGGCTCCCGCAGCCGAGGGCTTCGTGTTTCAATCCGCATCTCCCCGCTGAGGCTGGAGTAACGGATGAGTCAGGCGGCTTCACTTTCCCCCATCGGGGGAACTTTCAAACCATGAGGAATTTTTGATGAAAAAAACACACACGCCTGAAGTTCCGGAGTTTCAGACGCAACAAAACCACTGCCTCACCCGGCGTGACATGCTCAAGGGGGGAGCGGTCGTTCTGGCATCCAGCCTGTTCCCTTTCTCCATTGAAATTTTCAACGCGGGTCTGGGAGGCGAAGCTCTGGCCGCTCCCGGCACAGGGGCGGCCACAGGCACGGGAGAAGAAAAAATCTTGTGGAACTCGTGCAACGTCAACTGCGGCAGTCGTTGCGCCCTGCGCCTGCACGTGCGTGACGGTGAAATCGTCCAGGTGGAAACTGACAACACCGGCGACGACGTTTACGGCCACCAGCAATTGCGTGCCTGCCCGCGCGGCCGTTCCATGCGCCAGCGCGTTTACGCCAAGGAGCGTATCCCCTACCCCATGCGCCGGGTGGGCAAACGCGGCGAGGGCAAATTTGAACGCATCACCTGGGAGCAGGCTTTCACGGAAATCGGAACACGCCTGCGCGACACCATTTCCAAATACAGTAACGAATCCGTATACCTGAATTACGGCACCGGCGCACTGGGCAGTACTATGGGCAAAAGCTGGCCCCCGGCCGCCACTCCCGTGGCCCGGCTTATGAACCTGCTGGGCGGCTACCTCAATATGTATTCCGACTATTCCACCTGCCAGATCACCATCGGCATGCCCTATCTGTATGGCGGCTCCTGGGTGGACAGCAATTCCCTGTCCGACATGGCCAACAGCGAGCTGGCCGTGTTTTTCGGCAACAATCCGTCGGAAACCCGCATGTCCGGCTGCAAGGCGGTCACCCTGCAACACGCCCGCTTCACCCGGAACACCCGCACCATCATCGTTGATCCCCGCTATACGGATACCATGGTGTCCGTGGGCGACGAATGGATACCTATCCGCCCCGGCACGGACACGGCCCTGTGCGCGGCTCTGGCCCATGTCATGATAACGGAAAACCTGGTGGATCAACCCTTCATCGACAAATATACTATCGGATACGACGAAGACTCCCTGCCTGCCGGGGCCCCGGCAGGTTCGTCCTATAAATCCTATATTTTGGGCAAGGGGCCTGACAGGCAGGCGAAAACTCCCGCCTGGGCCTCGGCCATTACCGGCATCCCCGCGCCGCGCATCGAAAAACTGGCTCGGGAAATCGCGGGTGCCAAACCCTGCTTCATCTGTCAGGGTTGGGGGCCGCAGCGCACCACCAACGGAGAAAACCTGTCCCGTGCGGTGGGTATGCTGGCCGTACTGACCGGCAACGTAGGCATCAGCGGCGGCAATACCGGCGCGCGGGAAAACGGAGGCTACAGCCTGCCCATGGTGGATTTCCCCACCCTGGAAAATCCAGTGAAGACCACGCTATCCTGTTTCAACTGGTTCCAGGCCATAGATGACTACAAATCCATGACCGCTGAAACCGCCGGCATCCAGGGGAGAGACCGCCTCATCGCGCCCATCAAGTTTATCTGGAACTATGCGGGCAACTGCCTGACCAACCAGCACGGCGGCATCAACCAGATGCACCCCATTCTGGGCGATGAAAGCAAGTGTGAAACCATCGTGGTGGTGGATACCACCCTTACCCCCTCAGCCCGCTACGCGGATTACCTGTTGCCCGGCTGCACCAACCTGGAAGAGCCGGACTGGACCATCAACGGCGACAGCAACATCGCCTACGTCATTTTTGACAACAAGGCCATTGAACCCTACGGCGAAAGCAAGGGCATCTACGATATCTGCGCGGGCGTGGCAAAGGCCATGGGCATTGAGCAGAAATTCACCGAAGGCCGCACCGAATATCAGTGGCTTGAGTATCTGTACGAGCAGTCGCGTAAAAATATTCCCGAACTCCCGCCCACTCTGGAGGCTGCTTTCGAGCGCGGCGTGTTCAAGAAATATTTTCCTGAAAACCATATCGCTTACAAGGCGTTTCGCGACAACCCCGAAGCCAGCCCTCTGGACACGCCCTCGGGCAAAATCGAAATCTATTCCCCCCGTCTGGCTGAACTGGCCGAAACGTGGAAACTCGTGCCGGGGCAGGAGATCACCCCTCTGCCGGAATGGATCGATTCCCCGGAAGGCGCCATGAGCCCGCAGCGCAAAACCTACCCTCTCCAGCTCATCGGGCACCATTACAAGCAGCGCACCCACTCCACCTACGGCAATTGCTCCTGGCTTCAGGAAGTGGCTCCCCAGGAACTCTGGATCAATACCCTGGATGCTGCGGCGCGCGGCATCCGGCTGGGAGACAAGGTGAAAGTGTTCAACAATCGGGGGGTCTCCTTCGTCAAGGCCAAGGTAACCCCGCGCATCATGCCCGGCGTGGTTTCCTTGCCCGAAGGCGCATGGCACACGCCCAACACTCAAGGCGAGGACACCAACGGTTGCGTCAACGTGCTTACGTTGCTGCTTCCCACTGCTCTGGCCAAGGGGAACCCGCACCACTCCAATCTGGTGGAAGTGGCAAAAGCGTAACGCTGGTTCAGAACCTTTCAATGTTAAACTGCTCTGGAAATTCCGGCGAAGATACGCCGCGCCATTTTCAGAACGTTTATCCGGCGGGAAAACTTATGATCAAAAATCCCACGTTCTATTTCAATTCCAATCTGTGCACAGGCTGTAAAACGTGCATGATAGCCTGTATCGACAAACATAATCTGCCGCTGGGGGTCATGTGGCGGCGTGTCCTGGAATACTCCGGAGGAGACTGGCTCCCCTTGGAGCAAGGTTTTTCACACAACGTGTTCGCCTATTATATTTCTCTGTCGTGTAACCATTGCGAAAATGCTGTCTGTACCACAGCCTGCCCCACCAAAGCCATGCACAAGGATGAATACGGCATTGTTTCCGTGGATGCGAAGCGCTGTGTAGGCTGCCGCTACTGTGAATGGAACTGCCCGTACGGCGCTCCCCAATTCGATGAAGAAAAAAAGAAAATGACCAAATGCGATTTCTGCAAGGACAACCTCGAGCAGGGTCAAGCTCCGGCCTGCGTGGCTGCCTGCCCCTGCCGCGCCCTGGATTTCGGAGAATACGACGACATTGTGACTAAATACGGGCTGCATGAAACCATCGCTCCTCTGCCCCGTCCGGAACTCACCCGGCCGCACCTGATCTGTGCCCCCAATCGTCACTCGCGCCCCCAGGGCAGTACGGCGGGCATGCGCGGCGCACTCATCAGCAATCCCGAGGAGGTCTAGCCATGCTTGACTATTGGAGCCTCGTCATTTTCACCATTCTGGGACAGAGCGCGGCCGGGCTCATGCTGTTGATCGCCCTGAGCCGCCGTGAAGCGGCCTCCGCCGTGCGGATGACCTGGATCGCGGCAATCATTCTCATTACGGCCGCCCTGGCCTCTCTGGCCCATCTGTCCGATCCTCTGGTCAGCTATTACACCATTACCAATGCGGGCACATCCTGGCTCAGCCGGGAAATTCTGTTCTGCGGCCTGTTCGGCGCTTCCATGCTGCTGTGGATATTTGTCCGCCAGCGCTGGCTGCTGTGGATCTCCGGAGCTGTGGGCGTCGCCTTTGTCTGCGTCATGAGCCGGGTGTATACCATTCCCACCGAACCGGCCTGGAATTCTCCCTTTACCTTCTGGAATTTTTTGTCCACGTCCGTGCTGTTGGGCAGCAGTCTGCTGCTTGTGCTGGACGAGCTGGCTGCAAGATGCCGGGCCGGAGCCACGCGCGAGGTGTTGCTGGGCAGGGGGCCGTTGATCGTGATCCTCGCCATGAGCTTTCGCCTCGTCTTCCTTCTGCTTCAGACAGGACATCCGGGGCATGGCGGATTTATGCCGGAAGCTCTGAGTATCGCTCTGCTGGTTGCAGGCGGAGGCTTCGGCATGCTGGCGCTGACGCGTTGCGCTGCGCGTCAGGCTGTTTCGAACCATCCTGCGGAAAACAGTGCAACCTCCGGTGAAACGCGCGCCTGCGCCCTGTGCGTGGGAACCATTGCGGCCACTACCCTGATCTGGGCGGCGGAAATCTGCGGACGCGTACTTTTCTATACCAGCTATACCTGGTTTGGCATGTAATATTGCAGAAAAAAACATTTGCCTTTGGGCAGGAAGACATGTCTTCCTGCCCAGATTTTTTATCCAGAGCTTGCTCCGCTGTCCATGTCTGAAAGCCCTGAGGGCCGCGCCGATTGGCAACACCGCAAATGAACTGCGGCGTCTCACCTTGCTCAGGCCGGGCGTGCCCTCATATTGTGTTACCCATCCCGACCTTGTTTCTGAACGCGCTACAGCACCTCGCAAAAAAAGGTGCCCGCCCCGGATCGGAATCCGGAGGCGGGCAGGTAAAACTGGAACATGTTGCGTATGAAATGCGCTGGGGACTATTGACACTAGTTCGTCTATTTTCAATCTATTGAGGGGGATCGGGGGGAGCTTCAGCCGTAGGCGAGTGTGCGAGCCTTACGGATAAAGACAGCAGAGATATCTTTTCCCCCGACGAGGTACGGGGCAGCGCCCCGAAAAAACAAATTTTTTCTGTTTTGCACCCACCCGCTCTAATCCTGCGGCGTATAGGAGTACTTCAGAATACTGCCGGGGTTGCGCATCTTGTCCGTGGGCTTGCGGTCATCACCCATCGCCCAGCCGCGCGCGTCGGTGGCGATATAGATATCCTTCCCGTCCGGGGACACCAGTGCGCTGCGGAAGCGGTTCGGGCTGTGAAAATACTTGTCCACGTCCCCCTGTACGGACTTCTTGTCCGCATTCAGAGGCAAAACATACAGCGCGCCGTTCTTGAGGCTGGTCACCAGCAGAGAATTACGCCAGGCAGGGATCGCCCCATCCTCGGGATACCATGTCACACTCGCCGGAGCCATGGTAGGCCAGCACAGGTACGGCATTTCCGAGCAGCGGGCATCGTTGAAATTATATCCGGAAGGTACAGTATACATGGTCTTGGCCGGAGCGCGGAAGTTCTCGCTCTGCCACGAACTTTCCTTGGCAACGGGTACGCCGGAAGGAGGGGTGTTGGCGTCAAACTTAGCCGGATCGCACTGCTTCCACTCCGACCAGTTGGCATAGGCATAGGCCTGATCGTCCTTGAACCCGGCCACATTGGGCCAGCCATAGTTGCCGCCGCTCACAATAATATTGATTTCGTCGTCGGAAGACGGCCCCTGTTCGGATTCAAACAGGGTATCGCCCACAAACACCAGCCCCTGCGGATTGCGGTGCCCGTAAGAATATACGTGGCTGCGCACGCCCTTCAGCATGGGGTTGTCGGCGGGTACACTGCCATCGGCATTGAGTCGCAAAACCTTGCCCGCATAGGACGTGAAATCGCTCTTTGCCAATTCCTCGGCTGTGGGCAGGCGCTGGGCCATATTGGGCTTGCAGGCGTTGGCGCCCTGGTTATGCCCCTGCTCCCCGATGCTGTAATACAGCTTGCCGTCCGGGCCGAAGCGCAGGCGTCCACCGTTATGATCATCCCCGGCGGGAAGCCCCTGAAGTATCACCTTGGGGTTGGAAATCACACCCTTTTTACCGTCATAGTCAAAGCGCACGATACGGGCGTGTTCCGCCGCTCCGTCCATATAGGTATGCCCCACATAAACATGTCCGTCCACGCCCGGCTTGTTCAGATCAGGAGAAAGCGCCATGCCCAATACGCCCTCATGCTGCGGCCCCACGTGCACATCGGGGACTTCTCCTACCACGCTTTTGTCCCCGGAAACGGGATCGATGCGGGCAATACGCGCGCCTTCACGTTCCGTGACCCAGATAAAACCGTCAGGCCCCCAGATCATCTCCCACGGCGCCTCAAGCCCGGTGGTCAGTACCGAGC
>JAEXGX010000266.1 GCA_023450535.1 Pseudomonadota bacterium
ATACGTAACCGAGAATGAGCACGCCGCAGAAGGGGCAGACTACATAGTTGAGCAATGCCTTGCCGCCGCGCGAACCTTCACGCAACCAGAAGAAGTTAAACACGGCGATGTTGAGCAGGATAAAGGAGGTCAGAGCGCCAAAGTTCACCAGGCGGGCGAGGTTGTCCACGGAAGAGAGTTCTGCCACGACAACGGAGAAGATACCCACGAGAATGGTGGCCATGTACGGGGTGTGGAATTTGGGATGTACTTTGCACAGCAGGTCGGAGACCAAAGGCAGCACCTTGTCGCGGGACATACCGTACAGTACGCGGGAGGTAGCGGCCTGGGCGTTCATGGTGTTGGCGATGCCCACGGCCAGGATGTTCACCACCAGCAATGCCTTGCGGAACCATTCGCCGCCTGCGAGCGCAGCCGCGTCAAAGAAGGCTGTGTCGGGGTTGAGCTTGCTCAGATCCGGTTGGATGATAGTGGCTACATAGGTCTGGAGGATGAACAGGAAGCCGATGCACAGAAGGGCGGCCATGGTGGCGCGGCCGATGGTCACTTCCGGTTTGTGTGTTTCTTCCGCCAGGGTGCTGATACCGTCAAAGCCGAGGAAGGAGAGACAGGCGATAGTGCAGGCCAGGCCGATGAACTGGAGGTTCATTTCGCCGGGGCGGTACAGGGGATCCATAACCAGCTTGCCCGTGCCTCCGCCGTCGCCGAGCACATAGTTCAGGCCGAAGCCGATGAACATGGCCAGGATGACCACTTCTACGTAGAACATGATCCAGTCGGCTTTGGCTGTGTAGGTGATGCCCCGCACATTGATGACCGTGTTCAGCCCCACAAAGAAGATGACCCAGAACCAGCGCGGAGTGGCCGGGAAAAGCTCGACACACCAGTTTGCGGTCATGAGATAGAGCAGGGCGGGCACGAACACGTAGTCAAGCAGGATGAGCCACCCGGCGATGAAGCCTACATGGTGGTTCAGACCGCGCTGTACATAGGCGTACACCGAGCCCGCAATGGGAAAGCGGTTGCTCATTTTCATGTAGCTCAAGGCGGTGAAGAACATGGCGCAGATGCCCACAAAGTACACGAACGGGGCCATCATGTTACTGTCTTTGGAAATGTAGCCGTAGATGGACATCGGGGCGATGACCACCATGAACAGCATCCCGTAGACGAATACGTCTTTGAAACCGAGCTCGCGTTTAAGCTCTTGCCTATAGCCGAATTTTTCCATTTCATTGCTCATACGCAGAGCTCCTTTCAAAAGGATTGACGTTCATATTTGTATCCTCGGCCTGTCTCCGGGGGTACGCCCGGCTTGCTGTTTCTCCCCTGCCGTCTCGGCTGGAACGAAAACACGGGCATTATTTAACCGTGCACCAATGAATTTAGCAAGTCCAAAAGTGTATGCAGGGTAAAATATGTGACAAATTCGGCAAAAATGGACACGCACAAGGACTGGAGCAAGGGATATTCTCTCCGGAGTAAAGAACTATGCTGTTTTTTTTTACAAAATTGAGAAAGTATGCGCAGTGCGCTTCCCTGTCTTGTGAGAAGCGCTCTTACGCGCTAACCTGAATAATACCGCCGCATGCCTGAAGCGTGTCTGCGGCATGCTTTTTCGCTCCGGAGAGACAACATGGATGACAAGACCAAAGCCCTCGCCTGCGCACCCGTTGGCCGCCTGTTGCTGACGTATTCTCTGCCCGCGATCGTCGGGATGACGATTGCTTCCATGTACAATATCATCGCGGGTATTTTTATCGGGCATGGGGTGGGGCCGCTGGCTATTTCCGGCCTGGCCGTGAACTTTCCCCTGTTCAATCTGGTCATGGCGTTGTGCATGATGGTGGCGGTGGGCGGAGCGACCCTGTGTTCCATTGAGCTGGGCCGTAAGAACGAGGAGCGGGCCGGGCAGGTGCTGGGGCAGGTGGTGCTCATGAACTCCGTGATCAGTGTGATCACGGGACTGTTGCTCTACATCTTTGTTGATCCCATTTTGACGCTGTTCGGTGCGAGCGACGCCACACGCCCCTATGCGCGCGACTATATTGTGGTGCTGTTGGCCGGGCTGCCCATAGGCTTCCTTATGTTGGGGCTGAACAACATCATGCGTGCATCGGGGCATCCCACCAAGGCCATGTGTACCGCGCTGGTCAGTGTGGCTGTGAATATCGTGCTCGCGCCGCTGTTTATTTTTTCCTTCAGGTGGGGGATGTCTGGCGCGGCTCTGGCCACAGTGCTGGGGCAGATCGCATCTTGTGGCTGGCTGCTTCTGCATTTTTTCGGCAAGAGTTCCGTAGTGCGCTTCAGAGCGGGGATTTTTCGCTTTCGGCCCGCTCTGTGCCGTGAGATCCTGGCGGTGGGACTGCCGCCCTTTCTTATGAACGCTTGTGCCTGCCTGGTTGTCATCATCATTAACCAGAGTTTGAACTATTATGGCGGCGACCTGGCCATCGGAGCTTACGGCATCCTGAACCGGCTGGTTATGCTGTTCGGCATGGTGGTCATGGGGTTGACGCAGGGTATGCAGCCTATTGTCGGCTACAATTTCGGGGCGGGACGGTTTGAGCGTGTACGCCGCACGCTGTGGCTGGGCATGGGCGCGGGCACAGCCATTACTACGCTGGGCTGGACTGCCTTTCAGTTCGCGCCCGAGTTGCTGGCTGGCATGTTCACCGACCATGCGGAGTTGCTGGAGCTTTCTGCCAATGCGTTGCGCAGTTGCTCCGTAGTGTTTTTCATCGTTGGGTGGCAGATTGTCGTTTCCGCCTATTTTCAGGCTATCGGCATGGTGCCTGTGGCGAGTTTTCTTTCTCTTTCGCGGCAGATGCTGTTCCTCATTCCCTGCCTTTTGCTCCTGCCCCGCTGGTTTGGCCTCAACGGCGTGTGGTACAGTATGCCTGTGGCGGATCTGGCGGCCACGATAGTGACGGGGGCAATTTTGTATCTGGTGGAGATGAGGCGGAAGCGTTGAAAGGCGCGGCTGTGAATTCTCTGGCTAAAAAAGCCTGCGTAAAAAGCGGGCAGCAGCTTCAGGGGCCGGAGCCGAGCATAGTTCCGAAACCACGGCGAGACCATGTGCTCCTGCTGCGATGACCCGTGCCGCGTTGTCCGCGTGGATGCCGCCGATTGCTACCAGGGGCAGACGGCTTTTTTTCCGGGCCTCTGCCAGCCCCTCCAGCCCCCAGGGTGGGGCTGTATCTGTTTTGGTCGGCGTCGCCCACACCGGGCTCACACCAAGGTAATCCACATCCAGCTCCTGCGCCGCGTCAAGTTGCGCCATATTTTCCACAGAAAGGCCGATAATAGCGTCCGGCCCCAGAAGCGCGCGGGCGTCTTCAGGCGGCAGATCTTTCTGGCCCACATGCAGCCCTGCCGCACCCCCCGCCAGAGCGATGTCTGCCCGGTCATTGACGATGAGGGGCACGTCGCGCCTGTGCAGTTCGCGCACCAGCAGACGGGTCAGGGCCAGAAAGTCCCGCGCGGAAGCTTCCTTTTCCCGCAACTGCACCATGGTCGCACCTCCAGCTACAGCCTGGAGGACGACGTCTTCCAGCGGTCTGCCAAGGCAGAGTTCCCGATCCGTCACCAGATAGACGCGATAATCAGGATGTTCTCTCCAGTGCTTCATCAAAAATTCCTTTATGGTTTGAAACCTCCCCCTTCAGGGAGGGGCAATCCGCACGACCTCTATCCGTCGGCTGCGGAGTCAGTCGGCGAGATGGGGGCGACTGTGGATTGAAACATCAGTGCTTCCTCAGGGGGGCTTTATTAACATAATGGCTCCAGAGTGCGATGCCGTGCATGATACACTCGGGGGCTCCGGCAGGGCGAACGCATTAGAGCATTTCGCCATTGAAATGCTTTACGGAGCCGAGCAAGGCGAGACTCTGCCGCAACGCCGGAGCAGCCGCAATTTACTTGCGGCTGCTCCGGCGGAGGCGCGAAACCTGCGTGTCAGAACACAGAGTCCGGCTGGCAGATATTTTCATCAGCAAAAAGCTCTAACATCCCTCGCCCTGTGAAATCATATATGGCCGGGTCAGAACATCAGGGAAGAGGCTTCTACTTCACAAGCATGATGACGTCGGTGAGCGGGAGCTTGGGCACCCAGTGGACCTTGGCTTCGTCATTGTAGTAGGACAGACTGCCGTCGGCGTTAGGACCGATGAGACGGCAATCTTCGTCAGGCGCACCGAGGGCCAGGACCAGACGGGATTCCATGCCTTCCGGCACGTCGAGAAAGGCGTCCGCAGCGGGTTTGTTGTATGCTCCGATCATGCAGCAAGCCAGACCGGCGGTACGCGCGCCAAGATTGATGGTCTGCGCGGCGATGCCGATGTCCATAATGCCGAAGTCGTTCAATCCCCTGGGGGCAATAAGCACGATATACCCGGCGGGGTGGCGCTTTTCGTCCGCGCGTTCTTCGGCGGAACGTCCGCCCATCATGTTCAGCAGGGGGAAGAATTCCTTTCTGGCTTCGGGCGAGACGACAAGCGCGTAGCGCAGAGGCTGGAGGTTGCGCGCGCTGGGCGCGAGGTGGGCCATGTTCACCAGATCGGACAGGATGCCTTCGGTCAGTTGCACGGAGTTTTGAAAATAACGGCAGGTACGGGAGGTGGCGACGAGTTCGGCAAAGGTCATAGGGGGTCTCCTTGAAGAGGTAATGATGTTCGTTCGGCGTGAGCGAGCGCGGGGCATGCGGGAGAACGCAGCGCGCCGCAGTCGAGCAGTGCTTGTATGACGCGGCTGACGGGCAGGCCCACCACCGTGGACCACGAGCCTTCAATGCGCTCAACAAGAAAGGCTCCTTTGCCCTGTATGCCATAGGCTCCGGCCTTGTCCAGCGGTTCTCCTGTGGCGGCATAAGCTTCAAGCAGTTCGCGCGGCCACGGGGCGAACGTCACTCTGGCTGCATCGGCGAATTCCGTGCACGGCGCGTTCTCTTCCGCACACCAAAGGCAACACGCGGTGATAACCGTGTGCACTCGTCCGGCCAGCCGTTCCAGCATAGCCACTGCCTCGGCGTGGTCTGCGGGCTTGCCCAAAATGCCGCCGTCAAGTACGACTATGGTATCGGCCGCCAGTACCAGAGGAGCGGGAGCGCCGGACTGCGGAGAAAATGGCGAGAGCTCGGCCATGAGCGAGGATCGGACGTTTCCGGCCTTGGATCGGGCCGTGCGCAGTACATAGC
>JAEXGX010000293.1 GCA_023450535.1 Pseudomonadota bacterium
TCTGTATACCGGAGGTGAGCGGCCTCATGATCGATAAAACCATTGACAAGGCCAAACAATTCTTCTCCTCCATTCCCAGGTAACGGGGGAAGAAATATTGTTTTCCCGTCAGTACAGGCATCGTCCCTACTGCCGATATCCACTTTAACGCCCAACCTGTCTCCCATCATGGAAGCGACCAAAGGAAGCGCAGTAATACTATACTTCGCCTGAAGCATGTTATTTTCCTCCTTACCATAGCCCCATGCTGTCCAGGGGAGGAACAGGAGTGACAGGTTCGGAAGCCGTGAACATCTTCGCGGCTGGCATGATGTAGCCAGACTTGTTTTCCGTGTGCAAAGGAACTGTCTGCCCCAACCTGTCTGCAAGTTCACCTCCTGAAGAAGTGGCAAGAATAGCTTGCGCCTGTGAAACCAGGACATCGCGCTCTTTAAGTATGCATATGAGCTCTTGCAGCATTTGCAGCGGCACGCCGGTAATATTCCCGCGGCGAGGCATTCTGGACAGAACTCTTTCAATCAGCGCAATGACAGGAACTACATGCGGATCAACAAAAGACAAGCCTGCAAGCTTGTCCCGTATGGTTTTCAAAGGCGAAAACGCCTTATGGGTTACCACTGTTTTTCCCTCAAAAACCTTTCGCCAAATTTCCTGTGCATCCCGGGATATTTCCATAAACAATGTACGTCCCAGGTTCTCTACCTCATCATGCAGACTGAAGTCCGTTATGCCGGAAAGAGTATGAAAGTCCGTCGCAAAGGAGACACGATACACCCACCATGTAAATTTTATACGGGAGTCCACATAATCACGGTTGACGGTCGATACGGAAATAATTTCAGCCCATGTGGGATGACGAGTCATCCAGTCTGCGATATTTTCCGCATACGAGGCCAGAAAAAAGCGCTTTTCGCTAAGAAATTCATCCCGTATAGCACTCAGTTCGCGGATGATTTTACCAGCCTTGCTTTCAGGGATAGCCCAACCAGACAGAAATCGAATTCCGTGCTTGTCCAGCATGTTGATAGCACGAACTTTAAGCTTGATGAAAACAGCAAGTTTTGTCGGATCACATATTTTTTTTGAACCGAAGGAAACCAAACCGTCCGGGGGTAACCCCATAGCAGTACAGTCTTCAATCGTCATTTTGCGGCGGGCAGACCATAAGGTCACATTCAGATTGAGGACCAGAATCTTGTCCAGTATATCCAGCGACGTAATGAGGATCGGTGATTCCATGATAAAACTCTTTCTTTGGTAAAGAGGTTTCGTTCCATCTGGCAGTCTTACTCTTCAGCCATGTTTGCAGTTTCGGGGAAATAGCGCAGTATCATTTCCGTGAGCGCGGCTCTGCTGACAGGTGATGCGCGAAAACCCAGGGCACGATCCATCGCATATCTTACCGGGGAAATCCCCTGCCTGGCGAGCGGCCGAAATGCGAGGATCAGATTGGCCCACCGGATCAAGGTTCGTGTTGAAAGCGTAACCTCAAGAGCATCATGGGCAGAACTGTTCCCCATGAACTGCTTCCGCACGTCATTGGCGAATTCTACCATTTTTTCTAACAATTCCGCAGGAAGGGCCGGAAACATCCGAACCAGTAAATCCCGCTCAATCCGCGGTGATGGGTATTTTACTTCAACAACGATAAAGCGATCCATCATGGCAAGATTCATTCTCAATACGCCCTGATAAAGACCTGTTTCATCACTCCCGCCGTTCGAATTGGCTGTAACGATAAAGCGGAACATAGGATGAGGGGTGACGAGCTCTCCTTTGTTTTCGGCTATGCACAAAGGGGCTCCGTCAAGAATGGTATTCATCCCCGCAAGAGTTGCAGGCGAACAAAGATCCACCTCGTTCAACAAAAATATTCCTCCTGTTTTCATTGCAAGTGTAAGCGGGCCATCCTCAAAAAAGATATCCCCCTTATAAACAGAAAGATGCCCAACGAGTTCAGGGAACTCGAGCCGGTCATGCCCGGTTGCTTCATAGACCGGATAGTTCAAGCGCGCTGCAATTTGCCGGACAAGGCTGCTCTTGCCGCAACCGGTGGGGCCGAACAAATAAAGGGGATCTGGTTTCGACATGAGAAACCATACGATTACGTCCCGGCCGGACTCATGAAACGTATAGCCAGGATCAAGCATTGGTGTATACGGCAAGGGCAGTTCATAGCCGGAAATCATGGTGCCGGAAGGCTTGCCGCTGAATAATCGCCCTGCGTCAAACAATATCGGTCTGGATATCATTCTCTACTCCTTGACATGGAACAAACTCCCTGTGACGGAAAGTTGTTCATCCGGTTAAAAATAAGAGGATGATTCACGTTTAAATAAAAAATGGTCATGCACAAGCATGACCGTCAGACTGATAACAAACCCCGCATACGCAGGGTTTGCGCCGCCAACGGCTCGTTTTCAAGAAAGCTCGCCGGGCGGAAAGGCACGGAATTCGGGCACTTAACGCCGGAAATGAATTCCGGCTATGCCCTCTTCCGTGAGGCGGCTGACTTTATCAGCAGCCTCAACGGTCATACGCAAGCATGGCCTCTTTCGCTTTTCTGGAGAAAATAAAACTGTCTTTTTCCGGATACTGTCAGATATGATTACGTTTAAAAATCAGTGCAGCATCAGACACAAATCTCAAAACCGAATCTTTTTCAACGGGACGCAGTCCATAAAGAATATCTGCCACAATCAATTCAACATCCCTGTCGGAATTTTCTTCACCGATAAAAAGTTCAGATACCGGACAATGTAAAGCACTTGCAATATCTTCTAACCTGTCAAATTTCGGAGCCATTGTTCCCCTTTCCATACGGGAAAGAGACTGCTGCCCTATTCCCAGCAGCTCGGCAAGCTCATCTTGCGTAAGCCCGAGCTGCTTGCGTTTACGCTGAATATTATTGCCGAAAATCACGGCGAGTGAACTCTCTGACATTATCTGCCTCCGCTCAATGCGATTACGACACATAATTTCAGGAAGTCTCTGATAAAAAAGGTCGTCATAAGAGTATTTACTAGTCGTAAAAGGTGTTATACTTTTGCCGAAAGTTTACACGTCGCGAAACAACGCTTCCCATCCTGCGGCGCTCAAAGCCAAAGAAGGAGGCTCATGGGCAATTTAATATTTTTCCCGACATAAAGACCTGCCGTCAGGCAGAGCCACTTTCAGATTAATAGGGCTATCCTCCAATTCCCCTGCCGCGATCGCATTGGGCAAAAGAAGATTGCTGAGGGCTACCTTCTTTTGTGCCCGTCAGATCCGTTCAATATTAAACAGAGCCAACTCCGACAAATGGCCCAGTAGGTAAAGCAAGTCATGCGAATTGCCATTATGCAGCCTTATTTCTTTCCCTATTTAGGATATTTCCAACTTATCAGGTCCGCAGATATCTTCATTTGCCTTGATGATGTAGCCTTTATTAAAAAAGGATGGATTCACCGCAACCGGCTTTATTTTAATGGCGAGATACACTGGTTCAGCGTCCCGTTGCACCATGCAAGCCAGTTTCGCTCCATCCGCGAAACATTCGTGTGTGACCATGAGTTCTCTCAGTGGAAGCGCAAACTGCTGGCGTCCGTTTCCGCATTTTATCGAAAGCAGGCGTATTTCAAGGAAGGGCTGGAGCTTCTGGAAGCTGTTTTGTCTACCCCCTATCATTCCATTGCGGACATGGCGACGGCCAGCCTGCAGACATGCTGCATCGCTCTCGGGATCTCCACCCCTCTGAAATACTCATCTGATATATGCGGCAATATCGAACTCAGACGAGAGGCGCGTCTGGTGGATATTTGCCTGTTGAACGGCGCGGACACTTACATCAATGCCGCAGGGGGAGAAGCGCTCTATACCCGCAGCATGTTTGCTCCGCACGGAATCCGCCTGGAATTTCTTCATCCGACGCTGTTGCCCTATACGGGACAAAAGCGCCCTTTCATCCCTGGTTTGTCGGTTCTTGATGCCATTATGTGCTGCGGCTCCCAATTCGTACGTGAGGAATTGCTCGGTACATACGATATCGTGGAGGCTGCATGACGCCTGTGATCATTTTCGGGGCGGGTACCATGGCCAAACTGGCCTGGCGATACTTTGAAGAAGAAACACCGGACTCAGTAACGGCTTTCTGCATAGACGAACCGCTGCGCGATAGTGAAGAATTCTGTACTCGCCCTGTCATCAATACTGAACAAATGGCAAAAGCCTGGCCCCCCGGCTCTTGCAGACTCTTTGTAGCGCTCGGCTATCAGGGTTTGAATACGGCCCGCCGGACAGTATTCGAAAAATACGCCGGGCTCGGGTATGAATTCGCCTCCTGTATCAGCCCCCGGGCATTGATAAGCAATGGCGGGGATATCGGGGCCAACTGCTTCATTATGGAAGGTGTGATCATTCAACCTTTTTCCGTCATCGGGAATAATTGTGTGTGCTGGAGTGGATGTGTGGTGGCGCACGAAAGCCGGGTGGACGATCATTGTTTTCTCGCAGCACACAGTGTGGTGGGAGGAAAAGCAAGTATCGGAAGCTGCTCCTTTCTGGGAATCAACGCCACTGTCCGGGACGAAGTACACGTAGGACAAAAATGT
>JAEXGX010000366.1 GCA_023450535.1 Pseudomonadota bacterium
ATAGTATCCCGCATGGGGACGAAAGGCTTCGGCTGGGGCTTCAGCTTTCTGCTGGCCGCCTTTGTGACATGGGCCTTTTACGACCCTGCCAACGCGGCTCTGAACTACTACTGGTTCGGTACCATCACGGCCATCGGCATGTTCGCCTTTGACCTGTTGCCCAACTTCGTCGTAGCCGTGCTGCTTCTGATGTACTACATCATTATGGGAGTCTGTGCGCCGGATGTCGCCTTTGTAGGCTGGACCACGCCCATTCCGTGGCTGTCAATGTGCGGCATGCTCATCGGCGTACTGATGGACAAGACCAAACTTTCCCGCCGTATCGCCCTCTTTGTCGTCAGCCGGGTGGGCACTACGCCCATCCGCATGTACACGGCTTTTCTGGGTGCGGGCTTCCTGCTCAACGCCATTATTCCCGACGTTATCACGGTTGACATTCTGTTCATGACCATCGCCGGGGGCATGTGCGAAGCACTCAAGCTCGACCCCAGCTCCCGCGCCTCCACCACCCTCATTCTTGCAGCCTTCTTCGGGGCCACTATTTCTGCGGCCTGCTTCCTGCCCAACAATACCGGCATCATCGGCCTGCTGATGGTCAAAGACATGGGCGTGCCCTTCACCTGGGGAGGGTTCCTGATCGAGCAACTGCCCTATCAGCTCTGCCATGCCCTGCTGGCCTTTGCCATTCTGCATGTATTCGGCGGCAAGGCTCTGGGCGAGATCATCTCCCGTTGCCGCGCTAGCGCGGAGGCTGATCTGCTGGAACTGGGCAAAGTTCGCTGGGTGGAGAAAAAGACGCTGATCCTCGCGCTCTGTGCGCTGGTGGCCTTCGTCAGTGAGCCTCTACACGGCATTCCCGGCTATTTCGCCTTCTGCGGCACGGTTCTGCTCGGCTTCACCCCCATTTTCGGGTTGATGGATGTGGATGATCTCAAGGAAGTCCAGTTTCCCATCCTGTTCTTTATCGCAGGCTGTATGGCCATCGGCATCGTGGCAGGCTCTCTGGGGATTCCTGCCTGGCTTTCCTCCAAAATTGTACCCTATCTGCAACAAATTGAATCCCTCGCGGGTATTTCCTTCTTCTCCTACTGGGTCGGCATCGTCGCCAACCTGGTGCTGACGCCCGTTGCCGCCGCTACAGCGCTCAGCGTGCCTCTTGCAGAAATCGCCACCAACCTCGGCGTTGGCATCAAGCCTGTGCTGTATTCCTTCCTCTACGGGCTGGATCAGTTCTTCCTGCCCTACGAACTGGCTCCCGCGCTGATCATGTTCGCCACGGGGTACGTCCGCGTGCGCTATCTGCTGCCCATCATGACCTTGCGTATGGTGTTTGCCAGTTTCGCACTGCTCTTCGTCTCCGCCTTTATCTGGCCTCTTATCGGTCTTGGCTAGAGCAACTTCAAATGAAATTGCTCACGGAGTCCAGCAAAACGAGACTCCGCGTGACCTCCCCACCATTCCGGAGCAGCCGCAAGTGAATTGCGGCTGCTCCGGCTTATGAACCGGAACATCGCATCCCGGCATCCGGGGAGCTTTTTTTTGGGGGGGGCAAGCCCCCCTTAAGTTTTTTCAGCAACCACGGATTCTCATTCATCTGAAAATATATTCCTTTGCCATGCTTGAAATGAAAACCAGGACGAGACACCGCACAATTACGCGGCCTTATTATAGAGAAAAGTATGGAAAAACATCTATGCATCCAGGAAGGCCCGGTCTTCCGTATTCGTGAACTGAACAGTCCGTGGCGTTCCATATTGCATCTTGGTCAGAGGCAAGTGGTCAAAAAATCATGGCAATGGGCCAACGCGGCAGACACCTTTTCCTTTCTGCACCGGGGGCGCGTGCGCCTGCGCAACCGCCCCGAACACGGCAAGGAACAAATACTTCTGCGCATCGAGCAGGGTTGTCTGTTCCGCGAAGTGCCTTTCCTCCATGTTTCCTTGCTCTACCCGGCGTTGTTTGAAGCCGTGGAACCGTGTGAAGTGTATGATTTTCCCCGCGCCTGGTTGCAGGACTCCAAATTCGCTCATGATTACCCCGACCTTATGTGCAATCTGCTCTCCTCGGTGGCGATCAAGGCCGGTGCTTTTTACTGCCAATTGACGGAACGCACCGAACTTCCGCCCAAAACCTTGTTATGCCGCTATCTGCACCGCATGATGAGGGACAGGGAGCTGCCCTGCTTCAACCCCGGCATTTCCCAGTCCGGCATAGCCTCACATCTCGGCCTGCACCGCAGCACCGTGTGCCGGGTTCTTAAAGAACTGCGCGAAGAGGGCATTCTCGGCCGCTTCACACCGTGCAAAGTAGAAATTCTGAACCCGGAAGCGCTAGCTGCCCTGTGCGATATTCCCCGAGCATCTCCCCCCCGGACCACTTCCACATCCACCATTTTCAAGTGACTTCGACCACCGGCTGCATGTACACGCGCAAGCACCGCCTCTGCCCCACACATTCTCCTGTACATCTTTCCGCGCGCTCAAGTCCGTTCTCTCAACCATACGCTTCGTCCCGCGCACAGCGTTACCGATTGCGCCCCAGAGCGATTTCATGCAACATGCGTTCATGCTCAACACCATCCAATCCCATGCGGCGAAATATGCCGAGGTCATCGCCCGTGCTACCGGGCTGGATGTGGAAATCGTCGATTCCACGCTCACCCGCATCGCGGGCACCGGCATCTATGCCGAAGGGATCGGGCAAAGTCTGGAACAGGCGGGGGAAGTGTGCCGTGAAGTCATGCACAGCAAACGCCCGCTGATCATGGAACACCCTCGCCAGGACAAGCTCTGCCTGCGTTGCGCCGCCCGTGAAAAGTGCCGGGAAACCCTTTCCGTCAGCACGCCCATTCTGAACGAAGGGGAAGTACTGGGCGTTATGGAACTGGTGTGTTTTGACCAGGAAGGAAGGAAACGCATCCTCGCCTCGAAAGAGAGCTATCTTTCTTTTATCACACTGCTGGCCGATGCGCTGGGCCACAAGGTTCAGGATCAAAGGCAAATCGACTATGCCACAAAGCTGCTCGACCTCATGCTGCAAATCGTCCATGCCAATAACCAAGGCGTGATGATTTTTTCCGATGACGGCCGCATACGCTATGCCAATGATCATGCCCGCCGGATGCTCGAACTGCCTGAAAATGCCGTTTCCGGCCTTGATGCCTCTGTCCGGGGGCCGATTCCCGCCCTGAACCGTACCGGAGACACCTTGTCCGGCCTTGAAGAATTTGAATTCTGTATGCCCGGCAGTCAAGCTTTGCACCTGATGGGGCAGTTGGTCACGCTGGAAGCCTCTCTGCCGGGATACCGCAATGCCCTGATTTTTGAACCCGCCGGAGATTTTGTCCAGAAAATCGGGAAGTTTGCAATTTCGTCTGACGATTCGGGCAACGGACTCTCCGCCCTCATCGGTGATTCCAGCCCCCTGCTCCTGCTCAAGGAAAAAATCCGCGCCGTGGCCGACTCATCCTCTACCGTGCTGATTACGGGAGAAAGCGGTACGGGCAAGGAACTCGTAGCCCGCGCTATTCATCAGGAAAGCCCGCGACGCAACGGCCCCTTTGTTGCCATCAACTGTGGAGGCATCCCGGACAATCTGCTGGAAAGCGAACTGTTCGGCTATGTGGAGGGCGCGTTCACCGGTGCCTCACGCAAGGGGCGCATGGGCAAATTCGAGTTGGCACACGGCGGCGTGTTGTTTCTGGATGAAATCTCCACCATGCCCCTGTATCTCCAGGTCAAGCTTCTGCGCGTGTTGCAAGAGCGCAGCATCATCCGTCTGGGTTCCAACCGCAAGGTAGACGTGGATATCCGGATTATTGCCGCGACCAATACGAATTTACAGGAAGAGATTGCACACGGAGGCTTTCGGGAAGATTTGTTCTATCGCCTGAATGTCATCCCGCTGGAAACCCCTCCGCTACGAAAACGCCGGGAGGATATCGCCATCCTGGCCGAATATTTCCTGCGCAAGTATTGCGGGCTGTTCCACAAGGCCGTTCCCCATCTCGGGCAGGACATCGTAACCATTCTGCACCGGCACGAATGGCCGGGCAATGTACGGGAGCTTGAGCATATCATGGAATACGCCGTGAACATGATGCCGCCGCATTCCGCGCTCCGTCCTGAACATCTGCCCGCTCATCTGCTCACGCTCTCTCCTTCACCTGTTTGTCTTTCCTCTGCTCCAACCACCCCCGACCGGGGAACGCACATTTCCGGCAACCACGGAGGAGCGGATGAAGGAGAAGCGCCCGTAGCGGACGAAACACCCTTTCTGCCCTTGAGCGAGCTGGAAAAACAAGCAATCCGGCGTGCCTTGCAGCATTTCGGCCCGAGCACGGAAGGCAAGCGCAAGGCGGCGAAAGCCCTTGGCCTCAGCATGGCGACCCTGTATCGCAAGCTCAAGGACTATGCATTGTAGAGCGGTTTAACCTTGAAATTATACATGGCCGCGACACGATGTTCTGGCCCACAGGTTTTATGCCCGAAGCCAGAGTTTGCTCGGTTGCCCATGCCTGTAGGCTCTACGATATTTTGGCCTGTTTTGGACGGGTGTATGGGGCGCGTTTTCCGGTTCCGCTTGGATAGGCGAAACATGCCTTTTGACTTCACAATCCAACGCCTCTCGCTATCTTCTCCGCGATTCTCCACCACAGTGAATTTTTTCGTAAACAGTGCAGTCTTCCAGTGCCAAGTCCTCTTTCTCTCCATTGCAAATAGTGGGGATTTTTTCCCTTCAGAATCCAATCCGGCGAGGGACCCTCCATGTACGCCAGATAGAGCAGCCAAGAACCGGGAACCCTTCTTTGCGCAAAGGCCGTAGCCGTAATTTGAGGGGTGCTTCCAAAGAACGTTGTCAGTTGCACGGCATTATAGCTGTTGGTTGTTTCATAGATTCGGTTCACCACCTCTTCAAAATGTGGGTCGGGGACGCCCCGCGTCTCAAGATCATGGTACTCATGGGTGATAAACGTGAAGATGTCGGCGTAAGCTGCCCGAAATTCCCTCAAGCTTTCATAGAAAAGGCCAAAGCCCTTTCTGTCGATGCGACAGATCAATCTGAGGAACATGGCTTTGAACATCAGCGTATTCATCGTCTCGCTTCCTGCATAACCCAGGCCAACCGCCCGGGGATCTGATCCGTCAGGTCAACCTGAATCAGGTTCTCCGGGGGGGCGGGGTTCTCCGCCCGCAAGAGGAAACAATCCTCTCCCTGCTCCCAAAACAACTGGCGCAGGACGATTCCCTCACAGGGGACAAAACCCGCGAACAATTCATCGCTTGTTGGGTGGTTGGCTCTTGTGTTGCGCCGACATGAGCGCCTCGGCGTATTATCGGAACTGCGGACTCGCCGTCCACTGCAAAAACAACGATGCCTTCGCATGCATATATTTGGGGAAGAGAAATCTTGCCTACCGACTGAAGTTCAGCCACGGATATGGTCTTTTTCGCATAATCCCCGCACATGGCATACACAGTGGCATATTCAGGCTGCGCCAGAGGTGATCCCAACAGGTCTGTATAAATGGACGTCCCACCTCCATCGCTTGGGCCGTACCCGGCTTCAGTCCTTAAGTATATCGGCCTATTTCCTCTTTTCAACCAATCAGGATTTACTCCCAACGTTTTGAGGAACTTTACATACCAATCAGCCTGGATGGAGTTCCTTAAACAAGATAAGCATTTCTTTGCTACATCAGAGCATGGAGACTGCTCAGATGATCCAAAACAATGTAAAATCCATCATGGAACAAAAAAAAATTGCATACGCGATGCTGGAAAGAGCAACAGGACTTTCCAGCCAAACCATCACGCGGGCGCGAGGGGTGAGAATTCGAGAGATCAGTCTGGACACGTTAGAAATGATTGCTCGTGCTCTCTCCGTGTCTATCAAAGATTTGTTCGATGAAGATGATAACCTCCCAAAACACTTCTGACATCAATTAATTATGCTGGACTAGCTAAAGGTATTCTTTGAATAGCGATCCAGAGTTCTTTTGTAAATTTTGTATACATTTAAATTTCACCGTAAACAAATCAATTATAACTTTGTACATGGGGATGGAAAGGAGTGTCCCCACATGATCGAAAGCAATGTCAAAAATATCATGGAAAATATGTGTGTTACATACGCAGAGCTGGAATCGTTAACTGGGCTTTCGAGCCAGACCATTACCCGCGCCAGAAGCTCCAGAATCCGTGAAATGAGCTTGGAAACTTTGGAAGTGATTGCTTATGCGCTCGAAGTAACCATTAAAGATCTTTTTGATGAACGCATAGTCCCACATAAAAAAGGGCAGATCGGCACGTTTTCCCATCGGTCCGACTGATTTCAACGGTGCAGAAAATTTTCTGCATTGCCACAAAATTATATTTCTTCCATAGCGAAATACGATCATAGAAATCTGTAAAGATCTAGAAAAGTGAATACCATTACCTTGACTTATAAATGCTGTAAAAATTATTGCAGCAACAGGAATGAATATTGTAATATTTTTCAATATCTTTAGTACAAAATTAAAAAAAACAGTTTAATAAAATAATTTTTCACATACATTCAAACAATGAAGGCATGGTTAGATTTTGCTGAATTGAACGTTCGAGTTCAAAGCGAAATTGCTCTAATCGGCTTGCGTCTTCCGACAACAAAGCCCTCCATAAATAGTGCTCCCCAGATCCTCTGCGGAGCGCTATTCTTATTTTGAGAATAGCTCCTTTTTCTGGAGCAGTTCAATAT
>JAEXGX010000027.1 GCA_023450535.1 Pseudomonadota bacterium
GGTCATCTCCAAGGGTGCGGAACGCGTGGCCGAAGTGGGCGCACGCTTCACCCTGGACGCCATGCCCGGCAAACAGATGTCCATTGACGCAGACATGCGCGCCGGGGTCATCGATATGGAGGAAGCCCAGAAGCGCCGTGACGCCATCAGCCAGGAAAGCAAGATGTTCGGGGCCATGGACGGAGCCATGAAGTTCGTCAAGGGCGACAGTATCGCCGGAATGATCGTGGCCGTAGTCAACATCGTCGGCGGCACGATCATCGGCATTACCCAGCACGGCATTTCCGCAGGGGAAGCGCTTCAACTTTACGGTATCCTGACCATCGGGGACGGTCTTGTCTCCCAGATTCCCTCGCTGATCATCGCCATTTCGGCAGGCATTCTCATTACCCGTTCCGGCGACACCGATGTGGACGTGGGCGCGCAGATCGGCGGGCAATTCTTCGCCCAGCCCAAGGCGCTGGAAATGGCGGGAGGACTGATTTTCCTTTTCGCACTTATTCCCGGCTTTCCCAAGCCACAGCTCTTTACCCTGGCCTTCGGCGTAGGCGGTCTTGGTTATGTACTGGACAAGCTCAACTCCGCGCCGGAAGAGCGGGATTCCAAAAAAGAACTGGTGCAATCTCTCAAGCCCGCAGTCAAAAGCCAGGGCAAACCCCGGAAAGCCGGAGCGCAGGACGAGTTCGCCCCCACTGTGCCCATTATTCTCGATATATCCGAAGGGCTGGCCGCCTCCCTGGATTACGACGCTATGAACGAAGAACTGTCCGCATTGCGCCGCGCCCTGTATTTCGACCTCGGTGTGCCCTTTCCGGGAATCAATCTGCGTGTCTCCCCCGCGCTTCCGGAGCTTTCCTACGTGCTCCAGGTCAATGAAATCCCCATGTCGCGTGGTCAGTTTGAAGCGGGTATGGTGCTGGCGCGGGAAAGTGAAGAAACCCTGCGCATGCTCGGCATTGAAGTGAAAAAGGGCGAAAAATTTCTGCCCGACGTGGAAAGCCTGTGGGTTCCGAAGGAGAAACAGGTGCAACTGGAACAGGCCGGGCTTTCCTGCATGAGCCATTCCCGTATTCTGGCCTACCATCTCTCCCTGGTGCTGGCGCGCCACGCATCCAGTTTCATCGGCATGCAGGAAACCAAATACCTGCTGGACAAAATGGAAGAACGTTCCCCAGACTTGGTGCGCGAGGCCACACGCCTGCTGCCCGTGCAGCGCATCGCGGAAATTTTCCAGCGCCTCGCACAGGAGCAGATATCCATCCGCGATTTGCGCAGTATTCTGGAAGCCATCATCGAGTGGAGTCCCAAGGAAAAGGATACCGTCATGCTCACCGAATATGTGCGCGGCGCACTGAAGCGCCAAATCAGCTACATGTATTCACGCGGGCAAAATATGCTCCCGGCCATCCTCATGGACCCCACAGTGGAGGAAACCATACGCAAGGCCATACGACAAACCTCGGCCGGGGCTTTTCTGGCGCTCGATCCGGATACCACGCGCCGCTTCATTGAAGCCGTGAGCGCGGCAGCGGGCGACTACCGCAAGCAGATCCAGGTCCCCGTGCTGCTGGCCAGTATGGATATCCGACGCTATGTACGGCGGCTTATCGAAGGAGAGCACTACAAACTCCCCGTGGTTTCGTATCAGGAAATCACGCCGGAAATCAGCGTCCAACCCGTGAACAGAGTACGGCTGTAACAAATTTCAACCGCCGGAGCCGCGATGGAACACGCCATAGATTACGCCGTGAAGGCGCTATATCTGGTCATGATGCTCTCGCTGCCGCCTATCGTGGTAGCCTCGGCCGTGGGCCTCGTGCTCAGTCTCATTCAGGCCATCACCCAACTGCAGGAGCAGACCCTGACCTTCGGCGTAAAGCTGCTGGCCGTGGGATTGACGCTCTTCCTGATGGGCGGCTGGCTGGGAGGGGAGATCCTGCGCTACGGCGGGGATATCTTCAACCGTTTCTATCTGATATGAGGCGTTTCTCTTCCGGCATGCCTTTTGCTCGTAGGTCAAATAATAGTCCCTGAAAGTACCTTTTTGCCAATATTATTGGCGCCAGCACAAGGAGAATTTATGCGCAAGACGATGTACGGCCTGGTCACAGGATACGCCGAAGCAAGCGGCTGTACCTGCGAAATTGAGGAAGGAAGCTGTCAGGCCCTTCTCTCTGTAGAGGGTCTTGGTATACAGATCGGATTGGTGGAAAACTCCGGCATGCTCGTGTTCCAAACGGGCGTAGCCTTGCTCCCCGGGAGTGGAGGAGATCGCGGAAGGGAGGAATTCTGCATGAAGCTCCTTACCGCCAACAATCTTTTCAGCGACACCATGGGCTTTACCCTCGGAGTGGACGAAACTCAGGAGCTGGTCACTCTCCAGCTGGCCTGGGATCTTTCCCGTCTGGATGCGGAGGGCTTTGCCCACATTGTGAACAACCTGCTTTCCGTGGCGGCAGACTGGATGATCCGCCTGAACGAATGGCGGCCCGCCGCTCCCGACAAAGAATATAGCGGGCAGAATGCCGCCCCCATCGAGATGCCTTTCACGAGTTTCCTGAAAGTCTAATCCATAATGAGGGAACCATAATGCGTATCGAATCCAGCCAGCAGATGTTCCAGCATATCGAAAACGGCGGCAGTCTCAAGCTGAACAACGAGGGTCAGCTTGAAACCCAGAGCGCCGCCGGGCGCTTTTTCCAGAAAATCGGCGATGCGTTTCGATCGCTCTCCGCATCCGGCCGCGCCTCCATTGAGACGCGCAATGCAACCCTACACGCGGCCATGGCCGATATGCTGCGGCAGAATACACTGGTCAACCCAGCCCAAACGGATATCCCGCACCCCATGACGGATCAGGCTCAGCGCAACGAGTTCACCATGCGTCTGAGCCTGGCGCAGGAAGCAAGCAGACTTCCGCAGGAATGCCGCGCTGCCGCCCGCAACCTCGCCCTGCATGTACTCCACAGCAAAGGCATGCCGGAGCAGGGGAGTCCCGCTTCCATCAATCGCGAGGTACAGGCAACCATGCGACACATCCAACAAAATCCCACACTGCGCGACGGCCTGTACTGCAATTACTCGCGCAATCATGCCCAGCTTCAGCCCATGCTGCGTGAAATGGCCGGCGATATACGTGCCGAATATATGACACAAAAGGATCGCAATATCAGCGAAGACGGTATGCACAACAGCTACCTCAAAGACGCCCTGCGTGGATCCGTGCGCAGTATCAACGGCCATGCGCCCAACGTCGACGACTTCGAAGGCGAGTTCAAGGCACTGATTCCGGATGAAAAAATGCGGGGCTTCCTCAGCATGATGGCCTCACAGGCAGGTATAGAAGGCTCGGTATGCAAGCAGTTGCTGATGCCCGGCATGATCAAGGACAACCCAAATTTCCCCGGCTATTCTGAAATGATGCAGCAAGGGCTGCTGGTGGAATTCCCTCATCATAAATACGATATCAGCGTGGAAGACGGCAAGGCGCATGTCAAACTGGAAATGGATGCCATGACAAGAAGCCAGCAGTTTGCGGGAGAAATGATCAGCGACAAGCCCGTTTCTCTCGGAGGAGGACGTTATGCCATGGAAATGGTCGTCGATCTCAATCAAGATATGACCGGCAAGGACATCCCGGACTTTACGCTGGTCAATGCCAGCCGTATCCCAATCCAGCCGGAATAACGGACGAGAATCGCAACTACATGGACTTCATGGGGCTTCTTCAGGCATTGGACGCCTACCGCAATCTGACGGCAATCTTGCTCGGTATGCCGAGGCTCTTTACGCTTGTGCTGGTTGCGCCCTTTTTCGGGGCGTCGGTAGTGACGGGACAAATCCGGTTGATTCTGGTCCTGGCCCTGTATCTGCCTCTTCACCCTATGGTGCTGGACAGCCTCACACCAGAAGCCAGCCTTTCCGCCGCGCTATCCCTGGAAGCCGGCGGAAGGCTCGCCCTGCTGCTGTGCAAAGAGACCCTGCTCGGGCTTATGCTCGGCTTTCTCGCGGGCATTGTCTTCTGGGCGGTGCAGAGCGCAGGCTTCTTCATCGACAACCAGCGCGGAGCCAGCATGGCCGAAGGCGCGGATATTCTTTCCGGCGATCAGAGCAGCCCTCTGGGCCAGCTCCTGTTCCAGAGCCTGACCTATCTGTTTTATACTTCCGGAGCCTTTCTGGCCTTCATCGGTGTGATTTACGCGAGTTATGAGCTCTGGCCCGTGGCGCAGCCTTTGCCCGCAAACTTCACCATGGCGCTCCCCCTGTATTTCGCGGGCAAAGTGGGCTGGCTCATGGGGCACATGCTGCTGCTCGCCGGGCCGATTTCCGTGGCCTGTCTGCTCACCGACATCTCTCTGGGACTGGTCAACCGCTTCGCCTCACAACTCAACGTCTATGTACTGGCCATGCCCATCAAAAGCGGTTTGGCCGCCTTTCTGTTATGCTTCTATTTCGGCCTGCTGCTTTCCCGCGCGCCGGAACTGTTCCAGTTCATACGTGAATCCATTCTTACCCTGCCCAATGTGCTGGGGCCGTAGGAAAACATTTACGGGGGAGGGGAACCTTTCTGGAGAAAGATTCCCCTCCCCCGTGCCCCCTCC
>JAEXGX010000042.1 GCA_023450535.1 Pseudomonadota bacterium
ACTATGGCCTGCCCTTTCCGGAAGCGCTCGGCGTACAGCTCCGTATCCGTCCCCCCCAGCCCCGCGCTGATCACCATGCCAAACTCACGGGTACGGCGCAGGCCCACAATCAGTTCGTTGCCAAAGGCCGAAGAATCCGGCGGCATGAACTGCACCTGGAGCACGCCTTGCAAGTCGCCCGCCACGGCATTCCGCAGCGCCGTACCTTCCAGCCCCCGGTACGCCACAGGTGCGGCGTCCTGATTACGCTCGATCCATTCGGCGTAACGCTCGGGAACTTCAGACAGCATGCGCCGGACAGCGGAACGGATCTTGTCCGGCGTCTTCGGCACGATGCGCACTCCGCCCACTTCGGTCTTATGGACAATGGAAGGTGACACGATCTTGAGCACGGCCATGTCTCCCGGCAACGCCATGATCTCTTCCTCCACCGGACGGGCGTTTTTGGGCAGAAACATGCTTTTGGGCGGGGTTTCCGACCCCGAAAGTGCCAATAAACTGTAAACCTCATATTCATACAGGAAATTGCGCCCTTCCTGCCAGGCGTTGCGAAACAGTTCCGTTATGGGCTGGTATTCTATGGTCAGATCCATGGAGTTTTACCTTTCTGAAGAAACACAGTGCACGTCAAATCACTGAAAACAGCTTGCTGTCATTTGATACCCAGTGAACATAACCTATGTTGATATCCTTTTTTTCTGGCCTGTTTAACTTTGTACAGCTCAGCATCCGCCCCGCTGATAAATTTTTGAATGGAATCCATATTTCTTTCATACTTTATATAACCTATGCTTAAGGAGAGTGTATATTGTAACTCTTCGTTTTTATTATTTTCAGAAATGGTCATATGGATATTTTCGCACAGCGTTTTCACTTCGGATATATCATCTACTTCACAAATAATAATAAACTCGTCGCCGCCATAGCGAGAAACAAAATAATTATATTTTCCGCAGGCCTTCTTCAGCGAATCAGCAACACGCACAAGCGCCCTGTCACCTTCAATATGCCCGTATTTATCGTTTATTATTTTGAAATAATCAACATCCATCATCAAAAGATACAAATTTTTATCACTTGAAGATCGAGAGTAGTACGCTATTTTAGCGGAAAGAAATTTTATCAACTGATTTCTGTTATTCAGTTGGGTTAACGGATCAATAGAAATCAGTTGCTCTTGAAAATCGAAATACAGATTTAACAGCGAAAAAGTGATCCCCACACATATCAGAGGCAAATGGGGATACCAGACCTGAAGCATTCCAAAAACCAGAGGCAGCACCACAAAAGAAGCAAGAATCAAATATTTTGATCGTATGTCATAATTTTTGCTATGGATACCTCTGATAACTGCCTTCAGTGCTGTAAATATTACATATCCATATACAACAAATAATTGAAGAGGATATAATTTCCCACGATGATAAATATTATTTTCATCTATATAAAACATTAATTTTGTATAATATGAAGTCACGATCAAGATAATCAAAACAAAAAGAGGAAACATTGCAAGCCATTTAATTTTTTTATTTTTTGTAAATCCTGATTCTTGTACATTTTCAGAAAACTCAAACCAGATAAATCCATTTATACCTGACTGAATATAATATAACACATTCAATAAAAAATTTCCATTTATAAATATCCAAATCAGATCTATAATAAACAATATTATATTACTTATTAATACTTTAATAAATAATCTTTGATTATTTCGTATTCCAACTCCAGTCATTACTTTATACAATAAAAGAAGCAATATTGATATGCAAAAAATAACTACTTCTGAATATAATATAATTAACATTGCTCTATCTCTAAAAATGTAGAAACATGAAGTTGCTCTAACAGATTCTAAGAAGCTTCTGTTCAGAATATTTTTCAAAAAGATCGGCCAGCTTCTCCCGTTGAGTTTCGAGAAAAGCTGGCCGTCTCATCGTTGCTTCCGGGGATGTTTCCCCTGTCTGCCTGACAGAGGGTACATTCCACCGGGGATTTTTTCATTTATTTGTCAGCCAAAAACTAGGCCATCTGCTGAATGCCATCCAAACGCCAGGAACCGTCACCATGCCGGCTCCGCACAAAGTGCCACAATTCGCGCACCTGTTCCGGTCTGGCCTGCTCGGGGTCTTCACGCATCAGCACGTCAAAGAACACCGACACCCGCTGTTCGTCACCCTCTTCACGCACTTCCACTACCGAGGCATCCACCTTGAGCACCTGAGTCACGCCGGGGTTGGGATCTTCCTCGTACTGGGCGCGCAACTCCTGCAACACAGGAGGAGTGGCAAACTGGGCAATGTCGTCCAGATCCCGGCGATCCCAGGATTCTTGAAGGCGGTTGTAAGCCATTTTCGCCCCAAGCAGAAATTCCTCCTGATTGAAATCAGCGGGGATAGCCGAGGCCTGGGGCATATCATAGGTCTGCCCGGAACCGGAGGCGGCATCTTTCAATCTCTCCCACGCGGAACCGCCTGAAGAGGCTCCGGATTGGGGGTCCATCCGATGGTAGGCGGCCTCCGTTCCGCCTTGCTGGTTCGCCTTGAACCGGCGGAACAGCTTGATGCCGAAATAGACCACCAGGCCGATCAAAATCAGATCCAGCAGACCTCCGCCCGCTCCAGCCCCGCCCATGCCGTTGCCGAACAACATGGAGCCGATGAAGGTTCCGGCCAGAAGCCCGCCCAACATGCCGCCCCATCCGGGCCGGGCCATGGCTGCCGCGCCCGCTCCGGCAGAGGGGTTCGTCTGCTGGCGGAAGGTATTGCTTTCCTGCCGAATTGCGCCGCTCGGAGCCGAAGGAGCGGGACGGCTCATGCTCGGTGAACTGCCGAAGCTGCGCCCGCCCCCGATGCGCTTGGCGTCGGCGTCGGAGGGAATACTCAGGGCAAACGCCGCCATGCAGGCGACGCACAGGGTCAAAACTTTCCATTTTTTCATTAATAATTCCTTCTATGGTTGGAGTCTTCCCTCACAGGCAAGACTGCGGGCATACAGCGCCCGAACTGGCGGACTCTTCCGCGTAGCCCGGATTCCAGAGCTACGTATTTACGCTATTCTATCCTGAAGCATCGCTGCAAGTAAAGTATTTGCGAGGCATCCCCCCGCGCACGCGTATTCCCTGGAATTCCTGCGGAATGCCGAACCCGCCGGTCTACAGCAGTGCTCCGTAACGGCGCAGATATGCCCTTTTCACCACCAGAGTCAGCAACATGTAACCGGCAACGCCAAGAGCCAGCCAACCGAAATATGCGCCGGGCAGCGGAACCAGTTCCAAGAAGTCCCCCGCTCCAGTGAACGGCAGACAGGTCACTGCAGCGATGCCCAATCCTCCGAACAAGGTCAGCGGCAGAGACGCCCGGCTGTTCAGAAAAGGCATTTTCGGCGTGCGGATCATGTGAATGACCAGACTTTGCGTCCACATGGACTCCACAAACCAGCCGGTCTGGAACAGCGCCGCGAAGGTGTCCCTGCCCGGCTGGCCGAGATCGGCGTATGCGCCGCCGCAGAGCGCCGGGCACAGCACAAAGAAAAGAATCCCATAGGTGAGAATATCGAATACCGAACTGGTGGGGCCGAACCAGAGCATGAAGCGGCTTACGGATGCGGCCTCCCACTTGCGCGGCCCGGCCACAAACTCGGGGTCAACATTGTCCCAGGGGATGGCCGTACAGGTGAGGTCATACACCAGATTGAGCAGCAGAAGCTGCACCGACTGCATGGGCAAAAAGGGCAGAAAGGCGCTGGCGACCAGTACGGAGAACATGTTTCCGAAATTGGAAGATGCCGTCATCTTAATATATTTTACCATGTTGGCATAGGTCTTACGGCCTTCCACGATGCCTTGCTCCAGCACCCGCAAATCCTTTTGCAGCAACACCACGTCCGCGGATTCACGGGCGAAGTCCACCGCCGTATCCACGGAGATGCCCACGTCCGAAGCGCGCAGGGCGGCGGCATCGTTGATGCCGTCCCCCATACAGCCGACGATGTGCCCCGAAGAACGCAAAGCTTCCACCACCCGCATCTTCTGGCCGGGCGTCAACCGGGCGAACACCGGAGTTTTCTCCGCTGCGCGGGCGAGCGTGTCGTTGTTCATGGTTTCGATTTCCGGCCCGGTGAGCAAAGGCGAAGCGGGAATGCCCACCAGAGCACATACACTGCGAGTCACCCGCTCATTATCTCCGGTCAGAACCTTTACAGACACGCCACGTCCGCGCAAAGCGGCCACGGCTTCGGCCGCGCTTTCCTTGGGCGGGTCGAGAAAGGCGAGATACCCGATCAGCACCATATCGCGCTCGTCCGCCGCTGAAAACTCGCCGCAGGGGGAAGGATTGCTCTTCTGCGCCACGGCAATGACCCTCATGCCCTGCTCATTGAGATGCGACACGCGCTCCCGCACCTGACGGCACAGTTCCTGGCTCAGCAACTCCACTCTGCCGGAATATTCCACATGAGTACAGACGCGCAGCATTTCTTCCACCGCGCCCTTGGTAATCATCTGGGTCTTGCCGTTCCGGTCGGCCACCACCACGCTCATACGCCGCCGCTCAAAATCAAAGGGAACCTCATCCACCTTGGCATAGGCAGATTCCAGGCCCGCCAACGAGGCTTCGCCCGCGCGCAGTTCGTGGACTTTTTCAATCACGGCCCGATCCATAAGATTGCGCAGTCCGGTCTGAAATATGCTGTTCAGAAAGGCGTGCCGCAGTACGCGGACATCCTCGTGGCCTTCCACATCAAGATGGAGTTCCAGCGCAACCTTGTCCCGCGTCAGGGTTCCGGTCTTGTCCGTACACAGCACATCCATGCTTCCCAGGTTCTGAATGGCGTTCAACCGCCGGATAATGACCTGTTCCCGTGCCATGGCCACCGCACCTCTGGCAAGACAGGTCGTCATAATCATGGGCAGCATTTCCGGTGTAAGACCTACAGCCACGGACACGGCGAAAAGCAGGGCATGCGCCCAGTCGCCTTTTGTGAAACCGTTGAGAAAGAGTACCACGGGCACCATGACCAGCATAAAGCGGATCAGAACCCATGAGACGGAATTGATCCCTTTTTCAAAAGCTGTAGGGGGCTGCTTCACATCCATGTGCCGGGCCAGACGTCCCAGCATGGTGTCGTCGCCCGTGGCCAGAACCATGCCCATCGCGCTTCCGCTGACCACATTACACCCCATGAACAACAGATTGGGCGCGGAGGGCGTCAGATCTATCTCGCCTTTCTGCGGGTCCGCAAATTTTTCCACCGGTTCGCTCTCGCCGGTCAGGGCCGACTGGCTTACGAAAAGATCCTTGGCAAAGCTTACACGCATGTCGGCTGGAGCCATGTCCCCGGCGGCAAGGCGGATCACGTCGCCCACCACAACGTTTTCCAGGGGAATTTCGCGCAAACTTCCCTTGCGCAGTACGGAAGCCGTGGTGCGGATCATGTCCGAAAGCTCGGCCGCCGCGCTGTCACTGCGCGCTTCCTGTACAAAGCGTAGCAGCCCGGAGACAAACACCATGAGCGATATGACGCACAGCGTCGTAAAGTCGCGCTCCGCCGCTTCAGCCAACAGCACGTCGGTAATGACGGAGACTCCCGCGATGCCCAAAAGGATGAGAGTGAACGGATTGATAAAGGCTGCGGCTACGCGCAGGGAAAGAGGGGTGACCTTGACACGGTGAACAACGTTGCGGCCATAACGAGCCCGTGCAATCTCCACACGGCTCTCGTCCAGCCCGGACGGACCTGAACCGAGTGCGGAATAAAGCTCCGCCATGTCATGCGTGGCCGCGAAGGCGAGACTGTCATTATCCCGCAGGCCGTCTTCCTGTACGCCGACTTCTCTGTTGTGGGCATCGGGGCGAATCAAAGCTTCGCCGGAATTTTTGCCCGAAATAACACCAAATACACGCCGAAAGAGTTTATCAAAGAAATTCATGCTGCCTCCCGCTCCTCCAGACGCTGGAAATCCGCAGTGTCACAATCGGAGCATGTTGAGCTTGAAAAGGAGGAGCAAACAAAAGGCGGAACCTTCCGCCCGTAACTCAGGCAGAAAGAATGGCTGTCTCCTTGTTTGCGCCGCATCTACTGCCTGCGTCCATATGAAACGAAACTCCCGGTTGAAGATGATTCCGATCGAGACTGTTGATAATGTCAGCAGCCTCAGGGAGCTGATAGCTCCCTTCTCCTTATTTGCCAACCCCGTTAGAGCGTGTTCCAGAGGAATAAAATGCCCCGCATTCACGGGAATGCGGGGCGTACTCCCACACATGCGAACGCACATGCGGGCACGAGTTGGAAAGGGTCAGTTGACGGCCACGCGCAGGGCGTCTCCGGGCCGCACGGTATTGTCCGTAAGCTTGTTCATACTGCGGATTTCTCCGGGGGATGTATTGAAACGGCGGGAAATGCTCCACAGCGTATCACCCGACCGCACCGTGTACATCACGCTCTTGTTTTTTCCAGCAGAGCTGCTTCCCTTGGGCACATTGACCTTTTGCCCCACTCTGAGCTTGTGCGGATCATCCAGATGACTGTTTGCGTCGCGCATAGCCGTCAGGCTGATGCCGTATTCACGGGCAATGGAGGCCAACGTGTCGCCAGAACGCACCTCATGCGATCGGCTTTTGGAATTCGAGGCAGAACCTTTGCCCGAACTGCTCTTGCCCGCAGCAGGGGCGGGGGCAGATTTTTTGGACGTTGATGCCACGGCTACGGATTCGGACTTTTTGGAAGCCTTGGCGACCGTCTGTTTCCCGGGAACGGCTTTCGCAGGGGTGGATTTAGCCGGGGCACTTGCGGAAGCCAGCATGGATTCCCCACCCTTTCCGGTTCCCGGTATGCGCAGTTTTTTGCCGATTTTCAGCGGCTCGCAGCGGGGATTGGCCTGACGCAACACAGAAACGGGAACGCCGGTACGGACGCTGATCTTGCCCAGAGTATCGTTGCGCACGATGGTGTACGTTGACCACCCTCGGCCGGAAAGCTTGCCGTCGCGGAGCAATTTGTCCGCGCGCGCCTCAACGTGGTAAGGCACATACACCGAAACCTGTCGGTTCGGAGGAGTGATGTAACGCTTGAACGCCGGATTATAGGCGGAAAATTCCGCCCAGCTCATGCCCAACGCGCTGGCGAATGCGGCCAGATCCGTATTGGGGCGGGCGCGCAGTTCGCGCGCGGGCGCGATCACCAGGTCCCCGGCCCGGGATTCGGCGGGGGCAAAGCCCAACGCCTCGGCATTGCGCATAATCTTACACATGGCCAGAAAACGCGGCACATACTGCATGGTTTCAGGCTTGAGCTTCCGTTTCTCGTCCAACACGTCATTATTGCGGCATACGGAGAAAAATTTCTCTTCCCCCGTGCCTTCCAATGCACGGCCCATCTTGCCCGGCCCCGCGTTGTATGAAGCTATGGCCAGATGCCAGTCCTGAAACATGTCATACAGTTCGGCCAGATAATCCGCTGCCGCACGCGTGGCCTTGTACGGATCGAGCCGTTCATCCATCCACCAGTCCTGAGCGAGATCGTATTGCCGCCCTGTGGCGGCCATGAACTGCCACATGCCCATGGCCTTGGAACGCGACACCGCTGTGGGGTTGTATCCGCTTTCCACATAAGCGAGGCAGGCCAGTTATTCGGGCAGGCCCTTTTCTCGAAACACCTTGCGCGCATAGGCAAAATACGGGCGGGAACGCAACAAGTTCAGTTCAATGGTCCGGCGGTTGCCGTGCACATAAAACTTGAAATATTTCTGTACTTCCATAAGATCGGCCTGACTGAGGCCGCGATCCAGCTCGCCCTGCGAAAACAGGGCGTCGCGCTCCGCATCCGTCAGTGCAATACCGTCATCTTCCAGAATAATCCCGGAATAATCCGGGGCAATATTGCCCGGTTCAAGCAGAGCTTCCTTGCTCGTTCCACAGCCTGAAAGCAGCAGCGCACAAAGGCAAAAGACCGCCCAACGGGCTACGGGGGTTCCTGTTCGGCGTATTCCGAATTGCATATGTACTCCTGAGCTTTGGTAAATGGCTCACTGATGCGGAGGAGCCTGCTTGGCAATGTACAGTTCTCTGCGTATCCCGACAATCCGCTAGGAAATGTCTAGACTCGGCGTTTTTCCATTTTTTACACTTATCATCTTGAAATTTATTGGATTTTTATGGCAAATGAAAATTTTCTTCCCGGTCTCAAGCCCGTTCTTGAACTGCTGCGCTCCACCCCCGGCAATATTGATCAAGTCTATTTGCGTAAGGCGCGCCCCAGCCGGGAAAGTACCGAACTGCTTGATTTATGCCGGACGGCGAAAGTCCGCTTCGCCCTGGTTCCCGACGACGCGCTGGCCCGGCTCTGCCCCGGCGTACATCACCAGGGAGTGCTGGCCCGACTGCGCACCTCTTCCCGCGTAGCGTGGGAAACCCTGCTGACCGATGCCGCCGATGCCCCCCTGCCTCTCATCGTGGCGCTGGATCAGGTGCAAGACCCCGGCAATGTGGGCACACTGGCCCGCACGCTTTATGCTCTGGGTGCCGCAGGTCTGGTTCTGCCCCGCCACAATAGCGCGTATCTCGGTCCGGGCGCGCGGCGTTCCGCCGCCGGAGCGCTGGATCGTCTGCCGCTGGCTGAAGTGGTCAACCTGGCCCGCGCCGTGGAGCAGGCACGCGAGGCTGGAATCGCCACCTACGCCGCACACTTTGCCGATGACGGCCTGAACGCCCTGTCCGCTCCGCTGGAATTTCCCGCCCTGCTGGTACTGGGCAACGAAGACGCAGGGATACGGCCAAGCGTGGCAAAACAGTGTGCCCACAGCCTGTACATTCCCTTTCTGCGCGAGTTCGATTCCCTGAACGTGGCTCAGGCCGGGGGCATTCTCGCTTCCTGCTTCGCCCGGGCACATGCCCTGCCGCACATGCCCGGATAGGGTAATCTCAAATTAAACAGCGCTAAAGCCGCATCAGATCGCAAAAAACTTCCGCGTGTCACCAAGCCTGGGGCGGCACGCGGAAGTTTTTTACACTGCGCTCACATAATTTAAAAATGCTTTAATCAAGTGCGGCCCAGGCTTCAAGAATTTCATCAAGCAAACCTTCCGCCTCGGCTTCGCGCATCAGGCGTCCGATATACTGCAAATGGCGGCGGCGGGCTTCCCGGTTGCTGATCCGGCGAAACTCCACCAGCGCATCCCGCAGATCCGGCGGAAGAGGAAGCTCTTCCTGTCTGGCCGGGGAAAGCGCCGCGAGTTTTTCACCCAATTCCTGAAGAGCCGAACTTTCCCGTTTGCGCTGGGACCGGCTGACGCGCTCCTCATCCTGATCTGCGCCGGGCGCACTGTTCCATTGATGGCGACGCGGAGGCATTACTGTTCCAACCCGCCGCTCGGGCCGTCCATGACAAAGGGCGTTCCGCCCTCTTCTTCCATATCCAGCATGTCGATCTTTTCCTCAAGCCACTCCTGCAAGGCGCGGGCGGTATGGTAGTTGAGCACGACCTTGGAA
>JAEXGX010000091.1 GCA_023450535.1 Pseudomonadota bacterium
CGTGGCTGCTGAAATCGTGGACACCGTAGTGGGGTCTTTCGGTCTGGTCAGCGTTGCCCCCTTTACCGCCTTTACGTCGGGCATCCTCTTGAGCGGAAACAAACGCCGCAAACCCGGCCAAGCTCCAGAAACGAATCCTGCCGTCCACACCATGACATCTTGACTTGCCTCTGCCCGGACTTAACTCATGAAACACACTCGGCGCGGCAAAGAGTTTTGCCGCGCTCAGAACGTTGATAAACCGGGGCTCCGCCCCGGACCCCCGTAATTATAACCTAGTATCATAATTATAGGGGTGCAGGGCGTATTACGCCCGGCCGAGGGGAGTTTGAGGGGGCGAATAACCCCCTCAAGGACTTTATCGGCAGCCTCGGCGCGGCAAAACTCTTTGCCGCGCTCTGGACTATTTTCTTTCAAGGAGTGGAGCAATGGCAGAAGCCCATACCAGAGAATTCCGCGCTGAAACGCGGAAAGTTTTGAATATTCTTACGCATTCCCTGTATACCAACCGGGAGATCTTCCTGCGGGAGCTTTTGTCCAACGCGTCCGACGCGCTGGAAAAGGCACGCTTCATGCAGAGCAAGGGTGAAAGCCTGCGTGACGCCGATCTGCCGCTTGAAATCCGCATCACGCTGGACAAGGAAAACAAAATTCTGTCCGTGGCCGACACCGGCATAGGCATGACGGAAGAGGAAATGATCGAGAATCTCGGCACCATTGCCAAATCCGGTTCCGAACAATTCTTGAAAGACAGGCAGAAAGAGGCTTCTCATACCGAAGAGCCGGCTCAGGCCGACAAGGCTGAGGCAGGAACAGAAGCTGGCGCAAACGCGGGAGAAGAGGAAGACCGTCTTGCTCCGGACGATGCCCCCCGTTCCGACGCTTCGCAGATCATTGGCCGTTTCGGCGTGGGTTTCTATTCGGTCTTCATGGTTGCTGACAAGGTAGAAGTGACTTCGGTATCCGCACAGGGCGACGGCACGGCCCATGTCTGGGCCTCAAACGGCAGTGGCACCTTTACCATTCGTGAACTTTCCGGCGACGATGCCAAAGACCTCAAGCGCGGCACTATAGTAAAAGCCTGGCTCAAGGAAGACGCCTCCGACTTTCTGGAAAAATTCCGTATTGAATCAGTGATCCGGCGGCATTCCAACTTTTTGCCCTTCCCCATTCTGGTGGACGGAGAACGCTTCAACACCACTCCTGCACTGTGGCGGGAGCCAAAATTCTCCATCAAAAAAGAGCAGTACGACGATTTCTACCGCTACCTGACCTATGACTCCAAGCCTCCGCTGGATGTCATTCATCTTTCCGTGGATGCGCCGGTGCAATTTACCACACTGATCTTCATCCCGGACAGCGAACAGGATCTGTTCCGCGAGCAGCGGGACGAATGGGGGCTTGATCTGTATGTGCGGCGCGTGCTCATCGCCAAGGACAACCGCGACCTCATTCCCAATTACCTCGCCTTCCTCAAGGGCGTGGTGGATACCGAAGACCTGCCCCTGAATATCTCCCGCGAAACCTTGCAGGAAAATGTGGTACTGCGCAAAATTTCGCAGACCATTGTACGGCAGGTGTTGAGTCATCTGGAACGCATGGCGAAGAACGATAAGGAAAAGTATGCCAGGTTCTGGAAACTGCACGGCAAGTATTTCAAATTCGCCTTCAATGATTTTGTCCACCGCGACCGGGTAGCGCCACTCATGCGCTTCGCCACCACCTGGACACCCGAGGGCGCGGCACAGGGTAAAGACGCCGAACTGACCAGCTTTGACGATTACCTGAGCCGCATGAAGGCGGATCAGAAAAATATCTGGTATATCGCCGCCCCCTCGCGGGAAGCCGCTCTGCTCAACCCGCATTTCGAACGTTTCCGCCGTAAGGGCATCGAAGCGCTGATCCTTATCGATGCGGTGGATGAATTTGCGCTCGAAGGGCTGGGCAAATACAAGGATCACGAGTTCAAGACCGTGGAACAGGCCGTGGCTGCTGACCTTGATGCCTTCCCTGACGTGGAGGACGCCGCGCCCAAGGCTGCCCCGCTGGAGGGCGAAGACAAGGCAAGCTTTGACAAACTGGTGGAACGCATGAAGGCCATTCTTGGCGATCAGGTCAAGGGCGTGCGCGTATCCGATCGTCTGGCGGGCAGTCCCGCACTGCTGGCTTCCGAAGACGGCGTGAGCTCTTCCATGGAAAAATTCATGCGCGTCATGCAGAAGGACGACAGCATTCCGAAAAAAATTCTGGAACTAAACCCGGATCATCCTCTGCTGCGCTCTCTGCTCCGCATCTACAAGGCCGATCCCGAAGATGTACTGGTAGAGAATATCACCCGTAACCTGTTCGACAACACTCTGCTGCTCGACGGCTACCTCAATGACCCCTACGCGATGGCCGAACGCAGTCTGAAACTTATGGGCGAGGCCGCTGGCTGGTACGCCGATTTGCGGAAATTGTAAGAGAGGAAATGTTGGGGAGGGGAAATTTTATTAATAAAGTTTCCCCGCCCCCAGCCCCACCCATTAAAAGAA
>JAEXGX010000114.1 GCA_023450535.1 Pseudomonadota bacterium
GATCAACCCCGACGCGGGGACGCCGGGCGCAGCACGGTTTCCGCCACCGTCGAAGCCACGCCCGATGAGCAGTTCTGGTTTGGGCAGTTCCGGCTTGGCGTTTGGCCCGATTTTTTTGAGCAGACGCAGTTTGCCCGTGGTGATAGGGCGCTGGATCAGTTTTTTCGCCAGATGACCCCCAACACCGGCCCCTATGACGCCGGCGTCATTTCAGATGCCATTTCCGCATTATTTGACAAAATCGGTTCGGGTATTCTGGTCACGCATTCGCAGGGCGGCGGGCCCGGCTGGCTCACGGCCATGAAAAATAAAAACGTGCGGGCAGTCGTGGCCTACGAACCCGGCAGCGGCTTTGCGTTTCCCGAAGGCGAACTTCCCCAGCCGATTTCCAATGCGAGTTTTTTTGGACCGTTCAAGGCCAATACCGTACCGCTGGAACAGTTCAAAACCCTGACGCGCATTCCCATCGTCATTTACTACGGTGACAATATACCGGAACAGCCTGTCCCGGAACCGCATCAGGATTACTGGCGTGCGAGTCTGCGTATGGCAAAGCTCTGGGCGGAAACCGTAAATCGGCATGGCGGCGACGTGACAGTTGTTCATCTGCCGGAGGCCGGACTTGCAGGCAATACGCATTTCCCCTTTTCAGACAGGAATAGCGCCGAAGTCGCGGATTTGCTGTCGCAATGGCTGAAGGAAAAAGGACTGGATCAACACTAATCGTTGTATCTTGCAACAAACTCAACATTCCGTATGGGGTAAAAAGAGGTTGATATGAACGTATTGCTGGTGAATGGAAGTCCCCACGAACATGGATGCACGTATACCGCACTGTCGGAAGTGAAAAATACGCTTGAACAGGAAGGCATAGGGACAGAACTTTTTTGGATCGGCATCAAACCCATCGCAGGATGTATCGCCTGTAAGAAGTGCGTCACGTTGGGCAAATGCGTCTTTCACGACAAGGTCAATGAATTTCTGGAAAAAGCCGGAGATTTTGACGGATATGTTTTTGGCTCTCCTGTCCACTGGGCGTCCGCAGGGGGAGCTATCGCCTCCTTCATGGATCGCGCCTTTTACGCGGGCATGAACGGCGGGCATGACATTTTTTATCTGAAACCGGCCGCCGCAGTGGTATCCGCCAGACGCGCCGGAACCACTGCAACCTTTGATCAGCTCAACAAGTATTTTACATTGCTGCAAATGCCCATTGTCTCATCTCAATATTGGAATATGGTTCACGGAGCAAATGCTGAAGAAGTGCGGCAGGATGCCGAAGGAATGCAGACCATGCGCACCCTGGCGAGGAATATGGCTTATTTCCTCAGGTGTAAGGAAGCGGGGAAAAAGGCCGGGGTTTCTCTGCCCGAAAGAGAGCCGCTTACCTTCACAAATTTTATCAGGAATGAGGGTTGATTAATCTGCTCTTGCGGCAGGCCGAGGACGCGTTTTCAAAAAAATAGGGGTAGGCATCCCCGGCTGGATGAAACTGAAAAGAGAAATCCCGAAAGTCCGCTCATAGCTTGACTTTCGGGATTCAAATGGCGGTTGCCGGATAAACTGATGGTGGAGGCGGGGGGAATAAAACTATGAGCTTAATAACGTGTATTCATTGGTAAGTATGTAGGAATTCGACATTTTTTGCCCCCCTGTTTTGCCTCCATGACCATAAGGAAAGTGGGAACAGAATGCGTGTCTTAGTTGGGACGCTTACTTTATCCACTTCAAAAAATAGTTAAGCATCAAATCATAATATGTAATTATACTTTATAGTTGTGCTTTGCCACAAAAGATATTTTTTGCTCTGGTTCTGCCGGGCATAGATTGGGTTTGATGTATGTTTCAAATACATTTTTGCAATCCACCAATTCTTGTGTAAAAATAAGAGTAGTTATTTTATAATTCATAAAAAATGCTTTGATTTTCTTGATTTCAGATTCATGGTTGTCTTCCACACGCCATTCATGGACGGGGAAATGTATTCCCACTGTTGCAAAGCCTAGAGGCCAAGCAACGATCGAATTTTATTTAGAACGCTTTGCAATGTACTGTCCGGAACTTTTGCAATAGCCGTGAATTTTCGTTCTTTCCAGTCAAGACTGCGAAACTGATCAGACTGAATCACCCCATAGACAGGAAAACCGTCCGAAAGATGAACATCAAGGGGGTATCCCTTGCTTTTGGTGGTAACAGGGCAGACAAGCGCAAGCCCGCTCCTGCTATTATAGAGAGCGGGGGAAACCACCAGAGCCGGACGCCTCCCCGCCGGTTCATGGCCAGCCTGCGGGCTGAACTCCAGCCAGACAAGATCGCCCCTGTCAGGTGCGGCGGCTACCATGCTTCTTTTCCCCTTGCCGGGCTCCAGTCTGTTTCTGCGGGGCAGTTCTCCGTAGTAATCCCCGCTACAAGCTCTTCCAGAGAGCATGGACGGCATACGGGCCGCAGAACAAGCCCCTCGTCTTCTGATACGTCAAGTTCTAGACTATCCCCTTCCTTGACTCGGGAACGCTCCAAAATGCTCTTCGGAATGCGAACGGCAAGGCTGTTGCCCCACCGTGAAATAGTTGCGGTAGTATTCATGTTTTAATCTCCTGTATATCCTAAATGATATACATCATACCGCTTTTTGTCTGTCTTTTGGTCTCATTTCGCTGGAATTTACTCCATCCAAGTGGGACATTTGAGACATTAGAAGTCATCTCATAATCAACCTGAGTAAGATTATGATGCAGCCCGGTTGCGCCATGGCCAGGAAGTTCTCGGCATGAAATTCATACATCACGACAAGACGTCGGAAGTTTTGCAGCCAAGCAAACAGCCGTTCAACCTTCCAACGGCGGCGGTAGCGCCGCAATGGGCGACCATCCTGTGTGTTGGTTCGTTTTTTCCGGTTCGGGGCGATCATTTCAATGCCCCAATCCTCATCCAGCTTGGCATCAAGTTTATCGCTGTCATAAGCCTTGTCGCCAACCAGGTGTTCCGGCAACTCGTTAGTAAAAGTACGGTTCAGAGTGTCTTCAACCAACGTCACTTCATGAGGCGACGCGCTTGCCAGGTGAAGGGCGAGAGGAAAACCAGCAGCGTCTGCCACTGCCATGAGCTTGGTGCCCTTGCTGCGCTTGGTTTTACCAACGGTACAGCCCCTTTTTTTGCTGGGGCGAAAGTCCCGTCGATGAATGCCTCACGCAAGTCGAGTTTGCCGCGTTCTCTCAAATCATCGGCCAAAGCGAGCAATATGGCGCTGAACACACTTTCTTTTCGCCAGCGCAGGAACCATCGATGGCAGGACTGGTACGGCGGATACCGCTCTGGCAAATCTTTCCACGGAGCGCCTGTCCGCAAAATCCATAGGATTCCATTCAGAATGGCACGGGGCTCGTTAAGCACCGGCCTGCTTGTCCTCTCGGTCCGCTGGGTGAGTCTGGCAGGAGAGGAGCGAGTCGTTTGATATCCATTCCCCTTTCGTGTGGGAAACAGAATTAAAAGTCCAGAAATTTTCTAAAATTAACCACGCTTGATTATGGGATGACTTCTACTCCTTGCTGCCAGGCAGCGGGGTGTCAGCGGGAATTTTTTTTTCTTTGATGAGCAGCTTGACCGCTGCTGTATATTTTGTCGCATCACCGGGAACTTTTTGACCATGGGCCACGCTGAGTAGTTCCGTAAACTCTTGCAGATCATGAAAGTAGTTTTCATCACTCCCATGAAGCCAGATCTCAAGATCAGATCCTCGCAAAAATGGAATAAGCTTTAACGTATATTTGCCATGATATGGTTTGGGCTGGGTTTTCAGAACGGCTCTGGCTTTTTGCTCCATGTCCGGGGCCAGTAGCACTGCCTCATAAAAACATTGCTGTACAGGGTCGTACCAGCGCGCTTCCACTTGGGTTGGCAGATCTCGGGGTGACAGGCTCGCCCCCCCCTCTGTGGCGGGAGGGATACGGGGATTTGCGTAATAAATACCGTTTGGGGCCGACCAGGAACCTTCATTAAACCAGATATCCGTTACCATGACCGGACGTAGTGAACCACCTTTGACCCCAGTGATCTTGGGTTGCGGCTGATAGGTGAACACAAGCCAAAGCAATCCGGCACCAAGTAGAAGCAAAAATAGAAGGCTACTGCGGGTGAATAGTGTTGTGCGGGGCATACCTACTCCTTGCTGCCTGGCAGCGGGGTGTCAGCGGGAATTTTTTTCCTTGAATGATGGATTAATTAATATGTATAATTACAATAAAATACTATAGGAATTATTTATCATATCCAATAGCTGTAAGTTCTCTCTCAATTCCTTCCCATTGCTTTTTGCATGTTTTCTGAAGGTGATTAAAGTAAAATACGTTATTGTATATCATCCAAATTCTACTATTTAACATTTTATTTATATTTTGTATTAATATTTTTTCATCAAATCCAAAATCATGGTCAATAATGCCCTCATAGAACCTGCACACAGGTGCAACCTCATAAAAAAATATATATTTTATTTCTTCAATTGTGTATGTGCAATATGTTATTATTCTTTTTGCAACTATGGATGAATATGTTTCATCTTCACAGAAGATATCTGATAGATCTATCCATAGG